>CAZORO010000007.1:17188-26777 GCA_964581845.1 uncultured bacterium | reverse complement strand
GAGCTCCTTTGAGTTCAGGAAGGGACGTAGCTCGTTTCTGGTGACCTCTCCATTCATCTTGACCCACAGGTTCTTGATGTGACGGTAGTCCTTGCCAGCCTCCATGGCGTTGGCCAGTTCCAGCAGAGCCATTTCCCCCTCGCCCTGACAGATGATATCGAGTCCGGGATGGTGGATGACATCGGGCATGAAGCTGGGGTGCGGCCCGCCCATGATGAAGAGGATCTTTGGGTAGACCTTCTTGAGTTTAACCGCGAGATCGACATAGATGGTGTGCAAGCCGGTGGTGGAGGTGAAAGCCAATAGCTGCGGGTCGCGCGCGCGGATGGTTTCCTCCAGGTCCGGTACACTTTCGATCTCGATATTCTCACACTGATGCCCCTCCTGTTTGAGTAGAGCCGACAAAGTCATCATTCCCAGACTCTCCAGGGGGTACATCAGCGATGCTTGACTGGTAAGGAATACAACCTTCATTCGCTTCAAAAAACCTCTTGCTAGAATCTAAAAGTAGAACTCCACTTCGCCGTTGAACCTTATGCTAGCGTGGAATTCCATTTTGCTCCAGTGGTGTGTTAATCGGATTCCGCTGCTCTATCAACACCATAAGGCTCCAGCCCCCTTTTCCGGATCATTCCCGATGGAAAGATTCTTTTTTTAACCGGAAAGGATGAACTCCAATGCTTGGTAATGAATCATGTACCAGTCACACCACTCACATCCAGGAGATACATCTGACGCTGACCCGAACACAGGGAGTCGATACAGACATACTTTCCACCCCGGCTCCAACGGGGATGCAGGTCGCAACGCATGGTATCCCCCTTTACCTCCTTCGGCTGAAAGAACATACCCAATTTGACCAGCTTCGAGCCGGATGGACGGAACAACATCAGATGATGCATATCCTTTTCATCGGGATAAGTGTCCGTTAGCACCCATTTCTTGTCTGGCGAATACGTGCAATGGCCATCCACCTTGAGGATGTCCTTGCCGATTGTCTCAATCTCCTCGGTCTGGTCCCGGTAGAGATGAAAGTGATCTCCATCCTCAGGTTCCCTCGACCAGGCCAGGATATGCTGGGGGTCTTTCCAAATGAAATGGGAAACCATGTCATGGTTGGCCAAGCAGTAGATTTCGCTTCCATCTGGGCTGGCGGTAAACATACGTGTCCACCATGCCTTTCCATTTCCTCTCCACCGGTGAAGGAAGATGAATCGTTCGCCACTGGGATTGAATAGGAGATGGTTAAACCAGTGCTTGGCCTCCTTCATGGTATCATCGGGAAGGATTCCGGTGATCTGATCGAGGGAGATGATCAGGGAGGATTTGCCTGTTATAAGATCGATGCTGTAGATGCCGTCATCTTTAGGATGGTTCACCTTTGCGAATGGATCTGGGATTCCGCAATACCCATACCCCGGACGTGTGTCATTCAGCCGGGCGAAATTTGGGCACACCGCGAGTTTTCCATCTGGGCTGACAGAGTAGACAGGTTTGGGAATGACCCGCTCCGAACCGGTCTCTATGTTCTTGAAAATTGAGACAAACTGCCCTTCACGGCGGTCATTGTAGACAATCTCATTATCTGAACCGGGTATCCATTGGAGCATGCATCCTTGTTGCCAGCACCAGGCGTTTGTCTCCCCCAGATCTATCCATTTTGCATCATTCTCCAGATCCACCATTCCAATACGGATCTTGTCCTCTGGTTGCGGGGCACGGAAATCGAAATCGACCTCCATTCCCAGCACATAGCGATCACCGGGGCCAAATTGGAGTTTATCGTAGTAGGTAAACCAATGCGATTTGGGTCCCTGGGTGATGGCCCGTGTAGGAACCTCTGCATGGAAATTCGGCGCATTGGAACTGGCGGAAAGGTGCGTGGAAAAAGAGACACCCGCGGCCGCCAAGCCTTTCAAGAAAATCCTCCGGTTGAGGCAAACCATCTCCATTACATCATTTCTCATCATTTCTTCCTCCAATCATTCATCGGATGGGCTGGTTGATATCCACACTTCATGGCTGTGCCCCTTGCACCAGGACCCGATTTTCTATGTGCCCACGCAAACCATGGTGAGTCTCGAACCACACTTGGGCTTCATAGACATGTGCCTCCTTTGTGTCTTCACCATCCAGGGGGAAGACCATGTTTTGCCTTGGCGCGATGTCATTGAGTGTTCCCCCGGACACTATGCGGTTCCCTTCTTCGACTTCATACCTCACCTTGCGCAGCCAGAAATCACGGCGGTTTTTCACCTCGAGATGGATGGCCCCTGGCTGGGAGGTAGAGGCCACAACCTCGGCGTCATCGAAGGCATAGTGCAACGCCGCGATGTAGGTCGGGTTGGTCCATAGGTTCTCGCGCGAACCGATGACCGCCGGGTGTCTGCCGGGATCTTCCGCGAGCAGATAGAGGCACCCTCCGGCCATGCCCTGCTCGAGGCCATATTCATAAAGTCCCTGGAGCGCCTCGACACCCCTTGAGTAGACCGGCCCATACCAGCAGTTGAACTCAGTGAAGATGCAGGGGATGCCGGCCGCGCGGGCTTTGGCGGCACTGCGCTGGATCAGGGGTTGACGGCTGGCGGCATCTTGCCCCACCCCAAAATAGTAGTTTACCGCCATGAGGTCCTGCCCCACTGTCTCATCCTGGCCATACAGGTTGGCATAGACCACCGGGCGCTGAGCGGGGTCCATGAGTTTGTAGAGCGGATAGACCGAGACCAGGAGATCCTCGATCTCGCCGGTGACCTCGTTGCAGGAGTTCCAGAACCACATCGCCGGTTCATCCCGGTAGGTCTTGATGAAGCGCCGTGTGATCTCGCGCATCTTGGGGAAGGGATAGGGCGAGTACATCTTCTTGAAGTAGTCGGTACTATTCACGCTAAAGGGGGGCAGGACCATGTAGCCTAAGTTTTCCTCTCCCGCCATATGGACCTGCCAAACCGGCGGGAAGTCACCGCGCATGGTGTTGAAGCCAATGTCCTTGAGGAAGCGCAACATCTGACGGTTCCTCTCCGGGCTGTGGCCGATCATGCCATGCACATTGACCCCTTTGACAATGAAGGGCTCGCCATTGAGATAGAGGACTCCGTTGCGGTTTTCGAAGACCGGGGCGATGACGGGGATCTCGGTGGACCAGAGCTGATCATCCATTTGGGTGACTGACACAACGACATCGTATGTTCCCAAGGCTGGCTCCACTTCAATCGTCTGAGTCTCAGTTCGTACTGGATCAGCGGTCCAGTTCTTTCCGGAAAACTCCAGATCTCTGGATGCCAAAAGTGATCCTTCACATCTAATCTCGGCCTTCACCGTCAATGGGGTACGATTCGCATGGAAACATTCGATGATGATGCGTGTCTTGGGCGTGCCGTTCACTTCCACCACCTGGGGGTCATGATAGGCGCATAGGATGGGGCATGTAGGGCCTATCTGTGGGGGCCTAGGATTTACCAGTAGCCTCCCACTGTACTTGGTAAGCACGGTCTGTCCCGCGAGGACCTCAATCTCATGATGGCAGAACTGGAGCCACCGATATTCAGTGTTCTCAGGAGGATATGTCGAGATGGGAACAGTGGATCGTGGCGGAAGAGTCACGGAATCAACAACTGTCCAGGTGGTCTTCCCGCTATCCGTGCAGAGCCGTGAGACTACCTGCACCTGCATGAGGTGGTCAGAAACATTTCTCAGCAATGTCTCTTTGTGGTCCTTGCTGTCTCGAAGCTCCTCGAAGGGGCGCTCAAGGATCTCGATTGGATTCTGAGTGACATAGATCCTGCCAATCTGATAGCGTGTCGTATAACTCCCTGCTTCAGGATCAAGACCCTCGATCCATTCATGTGTGCCATCCAGTTTTAGAAGAGTAATCCACAGGCGGTGGAATCCCTCGCGTATCGCTGGCATCTGAATGGATTGGGTGGAGTCTGGGGGAAACTCATAGGGCAAATGTAGTTTTATCTGGAGCGAGGCAGCATGGAATTTACCCATCGCCTTCCAAAAGTCCACGGGAATGACAGCATCTTTTAATAAAGGTGTCTCAACTCCGATATCATCGGTTAGAACCAACCGGGCCGTGATGGGTTCCACTGGTTGACTAGCGGAAAGGATCTGCTCGAGTTGAATTTCATAGGTCTCCCCCATCACCATGGTTTTCGCGAGGATACTACCCACGCAACGGAAGTGGACAATTCGGGGATCGGGTGAATTCCCGGGCTGATTCACCATGAACCGTCCAGGCCACCTCGGTACCTCTTCAAGGGTGGCGAAAACCGGTTTGTCAAATCCAGATAGAGCATCCTCCGCATAATTTATCGATTTCTCCGCATCGGCTGCCTTTCCTTCTTGAATTCTTTTTCTCGCTAGATCCAAGTGAGCACGTGCCGAAGCCGCCTCCAAGATGGCCGTTGTTTGATTCCATCCTGCCATCGGGTCCACATGAAACCTTTCCGCCTTCTCCCGTATCTCTTCCATTCTTTTCTTGAATGTCTCCATCGACCGGTACTCGAACGTCCGGGTCGTATGTCCAATCTCTGCCCCGCTGCTATCAAGCAGATCGGCGGTCAGGTTCACCCTCCCCTCGGTCATCTTTTCCGGGAATTGGATTGCCTCGCCACTTGCGCCGAAGACCGCCTCCGATGAGCCAGCTGGGAAATCTTTCTTTAGTGTGGTCTTCGCCTCATGGGTACCCGACACCACCTTCAGATGAATTTTGGCGCCAGAGATTGCTTGAGGTTGGTTGAGGAACACAGTTGCCTTGAGTTTCTCCAGGGAATAGCAGACTGGTGGATTCACCTGCAAGTCCATTGGCGGAACAGTGACAGGGATATCGCTCCCGGAAATGGCGAAATAGGCGATCGAGGTGTGCCCCGACCAGACTTTCAGTCCCACCCGCCCTGTCTCAGGTTTCCAGCCGGGGATCTCGATCCGCCACTTCTCCGGTTCCGGCTCCGCCGAGGACCAGAACTTCGCGTGTAGCATCCCCTCGGCAATCGAAAGTTTCTGCCAGATCCAACCGGTCTTGTTCCAAGGATCCTGGGTGAGTCCTACCCCCGCGAGTTCGATGTGGGTTTTGGTGTTGTCCTTGCCAAGCTCCTCCTTGATTTGAAAACCGGCATCGGCATCTTGCTCGATCCAGAAATGGTGGCGCGCCTGCTTGGTGTTGTGCGCCTCGGAAAGGTCATCGCCATAATCGGCTTGGAACAGGATGACTCCATCCCCATCGGCATCGAATGGCGCCTCATCCTTCCAGAGCACCAGCAGCGTGCCTTCCTTGAGGTGAATCCCTTCGGCCAAGAGGAGTCCTTGACCGCAATCGAAGCGGATCGCCGCCGGGCCATATCCAGGGGGAACTGTGGAATCCTCCTCAACTCGCAGGGAAGCATCTCCCGCGAGATCGAGCAGATCCCAGCCAGTGGTAGAATCACAACGCGACTCAAACAAGAGCGGAAAGGATAAACTTGGAGTACAGATGAAGATGGAGAGGACAACTGTTAATGCCGTGATGTACCGCATGGAATACCCTCCAAAGCATGAACGAGAGGTGGTTTGGAGGATATGTTAGCCGGGGGGTGGCGAAGCGCCACCCCCACCTCACCCCCATCCCCCTCTCCCGCGAGGAGAGGGGGTAGCGCCCCCCCCTTCTCACTGTGGGAGAAGGGGGCCGGGGGGATGAGGTATCTTGGGTGGATAGGATGAGGTCTTACTTCAACTCCTTCACCTCGATATTTTTAAACCAGATTTCCCCGCCATGGTTTTGTACCCCCAGCCAGCCCTCCTTGGGGAGCTGCGAGTAGGGGAAGGAGAACTTGCCGATCGGCTCGGTGAGTTTGGCGAAATCCGTATCGATGACCTTGAAATCATTCAACACGACTCTCAGATGGGAACCCTTGCAGGAAATTTGGAGCTGGTTCCACTCACCCTCGGGTTTGGCCATGTTCCGCATGGGAGCAAGGACATCGTAGATCGATCCAGTTGAGTGGAGTGAGGGTGGCTCTCCGCTGTCGCCTAGGATCTGAACTTCGAAGCCCAGAAAGGCTGGGTGCCCGGGTTTGGGAACCCGCAGAAAAACGCCGCTGTTGGACCTTTTTACCAGCTTGTATTCCAGACGCAGCACGAAATCACCATAGGTTCCTGGTGCCACGATCCAGTAATCATTGCCTTTTCCACTGCAATAAAGGACTCCCTCTTTCACGCTGAAGGCGCTATCGGCGGGCGCGACCTGCTCTCCCGTGACATCCAGCGGCCTCCATCCTGTAAGCGTTTTCCCATCGAAAAGTGGCTTGAATCCCTCATCGGCGCACAATCCCACCTGCGCGAGGAGAACTACCGCGAGAATTACACCACCCATCATGCTCCGCCAATACAGATTCATCTTCTCATCTCCTTAAATGTGGATATACAGTGTAAAATCATCCTCCAGCTTCATGTCACCATTCAAGAGGGCCCCAATGACTCAAGGATATATACATTTGGGGCATTTTAGAGTAGATATCAACAAGTCGATAATAGGTTGTGAGGAAAAGGATCTATCTGCTGAATACTCAACGGTATTAGATCGTCTCAACAAGAGGAATAGATCGGCCGCCTGGAGAGCGAGGAGAAGTTTCATGAAGACCTTGTGTGTAATAGGAATGCTTGTGTTGGGGATTATTTTGAGTGGCTGTGCCACAAAAGCTCAGACGGGAGCGCTTCTCGGCGCGGGTGCGGGCGCCTTGGCGGGTCAGGCCATCGGCCATGATACTAAGGGAACCCTGATCGGCGCTGGTGTCGGCGGTTTGGGTGGCGCGCTCGCGGGTGATTATATGGAAAAGAAGGAAAACCAAGCCGCGAATCAGGGTTACTACCAGGGCTATAACCAAGGTTATCAACAGGGCTACCAGCAAGGGAACCCCCCCATTGCTTATGGCGGCACCCGGGAACCCTCCACCGGGGGCAGCTGGTAGGTCACTGTACGGAGTTCACCCTTTAGGTTGTCAAGCAAATCAATGCGCCGCTGGAATGAAAACCTTCTCGTTCCAGCGGTGCGAATCACAATCCACCTCTTCCCAGCCTTTACTGCTTTTTCTCCAAGAGATCTTTGAGAATATCCTCAGGTTTCCTGGTTGAGTCTATGCCTTCAGGCATGGCTGGCATGGGGGGGATAACCGGCGTGGGCGGCGGCATAAAAAGTGGGTTATTCAAAAGTGGATTGGGAGGACTCTGAGCGATCTCATCCATGAGGGAAGTGTAGTAGTACTCCAACACCCAATCGGCATGTTCCGGCCAGCGTTGACGGATCTTTCTGGCCTTTTCTCCGGCGACAACTCCCTCCTCCGAGGCAATCCTCTTAAGCTCCTCCATGAAAAAGTAACCATCAGGAACAACCCTCAAACCGAATTGGAGCGAGCAGAAGACCACACCTCCAGAGCCCAGACCCGTGAAGATCTGTGATTGCAAGGCATAGGCTTTCTGGTAAGCCTCTGGCTCGGTCAGGGGAACCTCTTTTTTCCCTTGGTTGGGCCTCCAAGTGAACTTCTTGCCATTCATAGTTTCGATCTGGATGGAATCCCCATCCACCTTCGCTATGGCGATCCCATAGATCGCCGAGAGCTGCGAAACAGTCATCATCAACCGCTCGCCAGTGGCGGAGAAGGGTATCTGACTGACTTGGCGCCAGATACGGTCCGCCTTGGATTCCACTGCACGGCGGAACTTCACCGGGGTGTCCGCCTGGAGGAGTTCCTGATCCATAAGAAATGGATCGGTGTACTTGATCCGTTCGATGATGTTTCCATTGGCCAGAAGATGGACCTCACTGAGTTCACGATTAGGTTTCACATCGATCTGAATGGGCGGAGGAATCAAGGTGCCCTCAAGAATCAAATGGCCCGCGAAGAAGCCCCCCATACGGTCTGGTTGGGCGGCATCAGACAACCTCTGACGGCGGTACTTCCTTACCAGATCGTCGTCCGAAAGTCCGGCGGTGGTGTCCTCAAGGTGAAAGAACCGTCCTTTCAAGCCTTTCACATCGATGCTTTGACGCAGGCTGGGATCGAGATCGCCCAGCTTCTTAAGGGCTTCCTCGATGTTAGAGTAGAATCCGCTGAGAGTAACAAGTTCAGGAAGTTCCTCTGTTCCCTCAAAGACAAGATCCGTGGCCGCGCTGACTCCCCGTAAGAACTCCTCACGTGGAAGGTTGAATGCGAACAACGCCAGGCCACGATCCTGTTGGATCAGCCAAGGATACTTTTCTTGAACCTGTTGAGCGCGCTCCAGAAGATGTTGGGTTTCCATGTCCTGATCATTGACTTCCTGACAGATTCCTCCTGGATCTCCCCCAGCCAGGAGCGTCAAGAGCACTGTGATGGATCCGAAGGTTGTGAATTTCATTTCATCCTCCTTCCAAGCACCACTATCATACCCTCCTTGCGAGCGCATAGGCAGTCACTGATACGGCACCTCCCTCCCGAAGGACCTCAGCACAAGCCGAAAGAGTCATTCCGCTGGTCATGACATCATCGACAACCAGGAGATTAAGACCCGAAACCGGTGTGGACCCAAGAGCGAAAGCCCCCTTCATATGGTTTTCCCGCCAACGTCCGCTCAGACGGCTTTGTGGGGTGGTGTAGCGGACACGCCGGAGAGCCTTTCCCATCAAAGGAATTGACAGGGACTCCGCCAGGGCGCTGGCAAGGATTTCTGCTTGATTGAACTCCCTCTGGAAGTGCCGTGCCCAATGGAGTGGGACCGGAATGATTCCATCGAAATGATCTCCCTTGAAATGACGAGAGAAACCCTCAAGGAATGTGTTCACGAGGAAGGGACGCACCCTCCAGCTCCCTTGGAACTTGAATTGGTGGATCAGCTCCTTGTATGGATTTTCATAACGCACCGCCGCACGAGCACGGTCGAAATAGAGAACAGACAAAGCGCATCGCGGGCAGCGATCACTCTTATAGGGAGATTCCTCTTCGGATTTAGGGAGTGGATACCCGCAACAATCACATAGCGGTGGAAGAATGGCACAAGAGACCGCGCTGCAGCGAGGGCAAAGAATCGATGCCATATCACCATCAAGTGGCTCGCCGCAAACCCGGCACAGAGAAGGGAAGAGAAGGTGTAGAACCGGCTGGAGTAGCGAATTCATTCGCATGGTGACACGTAGGTGTGAACGACTCGCGGGAGTGGCATAAAGCGTATCAATTCGTTACTCCATTTTATGCGCTTCATCTGAACCCGTCTCAATGTCCCAGCCCGGATTTATTGAGGACTCCTGTTTCGATGGTTCCATTGTGGACCTTGAAAACAGAGGGGTAGCGGTCCTCCCAGCCACGGTTCGCCAGGGGGACATACTGCCTGCCATTTCCCTCGATGGCGGTGGTGGTGGGAAACCTAGCGGTCAATCCGGCGGAGATCAGGAAAGACTCGCCTGGGCAGGTTAGGTCTTGCACGCACAGAAACATACCGAATTTCTGAGCTGCCGCGCCCATGAGCAGCGAGTGGCTGATCCCCTTGCAGGCCTTCAAAGCGACTCCGGAATATCCCCACTCACGTCCGAGCAATAGGCTCTCGTAATCCACTAGGGTCTCATCGATGACCACTGGTTTGA
>CAZORO010000007.1:12011-17178 GCA_964581845.1 uncultured bacterium | reverse complement strand
GGCGGCCTTGTGGAACTTGTTCTCTGGTTGGGAACGCAGATCGCGCACGGTGGGTTGTTCGATGTAGGCAATACGCCGGTAGGCATCAGGTGAGCCTTCCCGGATCCGATCCAGGAAGGCCAGGAGATACTCCACGCTGCCCGCGCGTTCATTGAAATCGAGCGAGTAGTTCCACTCCGAAACGCCCCGTTTGGTTTGAACTGGCGCTGTTACTTTCTCGACTCCGAGCACCCGGTTCACATCCCACTCAAGGTCGCCTCCATTGAGCTTGATTTTGAGATGGGTGAGTCCATCCCTTTCGATCCACTCCTCCAGGGAGTTGGGCAGTCCATCCCCCAAGGGATTGGAGTTTTCAGCGAGGGTAAGGGGATCAAGCGCTCCAACCAAGTGGTAAAGCGGCATCCGGGATTTCGGTTCACGCAGAGTGTACTTGTCGAGATACTCCCCCGTGAACTGATCATCGAGATAGCGCTTCAGGTCGGTACCCATATGATCCTGTGTCAATCCGTTGTAGCAGTTAATACCGTTGGCTTTCCCGAAGGCATCGAAGAGAGCTGCGTCGAATGGGCTGGCTACCACTAAGACTGCAAGCGGGGGCATGGGTTCGGCCAGTTGGGGGAGTTGAGCCGCCTGCCGTAGATATTCCGGCTCGAGTTGAGTCATGATCTCTACCGGATGAGAAGCGGCATCAAAGGCGCGCGTGCTCTCCGCAAGTAAGCCACTCAGTTGAATCATGGCATCCAGGGTCTGATCGGGAGGCACCACCTTGGGCGGCCAAGCCCACACATTCCCCAGTGTCATACTGCCCGACCCAATCGCCTCTTTACCTTCACGGTTCTGCACACGGATCTTGACATTCAGGAGGGTTACATCCTTGACCACATTGCCACCGAATTTCATCGGGGAACGGTAATCGAACTTCTCAAGCGCGGTGGTGACCTCCAGGATCTGGACATCGGTGGGTTTGTGCGCCGTAAGGACCTCGGCGAAATGGGAGCCCTTAGCCCATGATGAACGTGATAGACCACGGCTCAGACCTATGGCGGTTGTGGCTCCGAGAGTTCTTTTCAAGAATTGACGGCGTGAGAGAGTGGGCATGTTTAAGTTTCCTCAATTATCCCCTAGAGTTGGAAACCCTAGGCTATAATCACCAAGTCCACTAGAAGTGGACTGTTTTTTCCATGTAGTCCCCCATGCCGGTTTCCGGCACCCACAATGCATGAAAAAAGTCTCCCTTCGCTGGTTCTGGCCTCACCAGCTGGTCCAGGAGTGCAACTCCGCCAGAGCCCATGAGTTCAACTCGTGGGCGAGCTTTAGGGTCATTTTCAAGCCAGCATAAAAGGCGAATGAAATCGCCCCTCCGTGGGGTTCATCGTTACACCACCTCCGGCACCCCGAATGGCTCGCGGTAAGGACGCCGAGTCATCGCGTTAGCCTCGTCATCATTCACGAAAATTTCCGTCTGTGGATCGATATAGAGTTTCCGCCCCAGCCGGTAAGAGATGTTCGCATACTGGCAAAGGAGAGCCGAGTAATGCGCTTCTTGGACATCGGCATTGGGCAGTTTGCGGGTGTGGATGCAGTCGATGAAGTTGGCGATGTGATCGTGCTCCATTGCCGAGAACTTGCTTTTCCCCTTGGCCACCGATTTCCCATCGGCGTCGAAAGCCTCCCACCCGCCGCCATGGCGCCCCAAGTACATGAACTGCTTGGTTCCGGAGATCTCGATTCGGGTTCCGATAAAAGGCCAGATGGGCAGGTTGTCTCCATTGCGGATCGGCATGGGCACTTTGATCATGTAAGGCGACCAGAGGCTCTGCTCGAAGATCATGGTCAGTCCCTCAAAGTCCCAGTTGGCGACATGAGTGTCTGGGGTTTCCTGGTCATCCTTGAAATGATGGATGCCGCCTGTTGAGTAGACCGATTTGGGATACCGTACTCCCGCCACCCAACGCGCGATGTCCATTTGGTGAACCCCATCGTTGATAATGTCTCCACCCGAGTACTCCCAGAACCAGTGCCAGGCATAATGGAAATGGTTGTTGTTGAAGGGATGGTCCTTGCAGGGTCCCAGCCACATCTTGTAGTCCACACCCTCGGGTACCGGCCCATCCGGCTCCTTACCGATGGTATTACGCGGTTTGCTGTTCATCACACGGACGAGGTGAACATCCCCGAGCTGCCCCGATTGGATGTATTCAATGGCTTGCTGGATGTAAGGCGCGCTCCGGTTTTGGTGGCCCACTTGTACCACCCGGCTGTACTTGCGGGCGGCCTCGATCATCCGCTTACCCTCCCAGGGATCATGGTGGCAGGGTTTCTCGACATAGACATCCTTCCCGGCCTGGCAGGCGAATATGGTTCCGGGAGCATGCCAATGATCCGGCGTGCCCATGACCACCGCGTCGACCTCCTTGTCCTCGAGAACCCGCCGGAAGTCCTGGACACACTCAGGAGCCTTGAATCCCTTATCGACTAACTCTTTCACCCTATCAGGAAAGAGGCGCGTGTCCGGATCCGCATAATACTTGATGACAATATCATCTCTCTCAAGGAACCGTTGCGCGAGATAATGTCCCCTTCCATTGATCCCCATGACCGCGATCACGACTTTCTCATTCGCTCCTAGGGCATTGATGGAGAAGGTGGAGCTGAAGCCGGTGGCCAGGGTGGCGGTTGCCGCGGTTTTTAAGAACTCACGGCGTTTGATGGATGGCATATGGATTCCTCCCGGAATGATGGTGTGGGCAAGATCATATCCCAGCTGGGTGGTTCTGTAAGCGGACTATAATACGTTCATTGGATCCACATCCACATTGATCTTGACTTTGTTCTGTCCCTTGAGCAGATATGCCGACAAGCGTGGTTCCTTAAGTACCGCCGCGCGGTCACGTCCATCTCTGGCAGCTATGAGAACCTGCCAGCGCCATCTCCCCTGAAGCCTTTCAAGAGGGCAGGGAGCCGGTCCAATCATCCGGCAACCTTTTGACTTAAGCGGGCCGATGATCTCCTCGATGAGAATGCCGAGTTCCTTACACACAGCCTCCGCTTTACCTTCCTCCTCGCTCTCCACACGGATGTTCACAAGGCGTGTATGTGGTGGCAGTCCGAGCTGTCTCCGGAAACGGTTCTCGATCCGGCGGAATCCGGTGTAGTCATGCCGGAGCGCCGAGAAGATGGAGTAATGGTTGGGAGCATAGGACTGAATCAACACAAGGCCGGGATGTTCGCCGCGTCCGGCTCTTCCCGCGACTTGGGTGAGCAGCGCGAAGGATCGTTCGGCGGAACGGAAGTCCGCGACATTGAGCGCGGTCTCGGCTTGAACCACGACCACCAGTCGTACTCCCGGCATATCCAGTCCTTTAGAGACCATTTGGGTTCCCACCAGGATGTCGATCTCGCCCTTTCTTAGCCGTGAAAGAATACGGTCATGCGCCCCTTGTTCTTGGGTGGCATCCAGATCGATTCTCTCGGACCGGGCCTGCGGGAACGAATCAGCGACAATCTCCAGGACTTGTTCGGTTCCGTAGCCACGTGCGCGGATCCAGACCGATCCGCAACCGGGGCATGTCTCCGGCTCAACTTGGAAATAACCGCAGTGATGGCAACGGAGGCTGCGGTCACGCGAGTGCCATACTAGGGTGACGCTGCAATTGGGACATTCGAGTGCTTTTCCGCATTCACGGCAGGCCAGCTGAGTGGAGTGTCCGCGCCGGTTGAGGAAAAGGATGGTTTGAAGACGGAGATCAAGGGTCTCCTGGATGGCATTGCGCACCTCCCGCGACAGAACTCGTTCGGTGGGAGGCCGGTGCCGCATATCGACCAGCTCGATCTTCGGCAGTTGGTGAGCTGTCGCCCGGTTAGGAAGGAGTAGGAGCAAGGACTTCCCGCGTTGCACATTCTCATAGGACTCCAGCGAGGGAGTCGCGCTGCCCAGCAGGACAACCGCATTCTCCAGATGGCCACGATAACTGGCCACATCCCGTGCATGATATCTCGGTGCCGGGTCCGCCTGCTTGTAAGAGGGATCATGTTCCTCATCGACCACGATCAGTCCGGGATTCTGTAGGGGAGCGAAGACCGCCGAACGAGTCCCGACGACGATGGGGATCTCGCCATTCCTCACCCGCTGCCAGGCATCGAAACGCCGTGATTGAGTCAACCCGCTATGCAGCACCTCCACCTGCCCCGGGAAACGTCCACGGTAACGCGCGGCGGTTTGTGGAGTGAGGGCGATTTCAGGAACGAGTACCAAAACAGTCTTGCCCAGCTCGAGAGTCTTTTCGATGGCATGAAGAAAAACCTCGGTTTTTCCGCTGCCTGTGATGCCGTGGAGAAGAAACTGGTGATAGCTTCTTGTTTGTAAAGCCTCAACCACCTTACTGACCGCGGCCATTTGTTCCGCGTTCAGCAATGGCCTTTCTGAACGGTAAAGAGCCTCCGCCTCGGAGATTCGTGTAGGAGGACGCCGTGTGGTGTATTCGAGCGCCCCGGACTCAACTAGTGATTTGAGAACGGTTTGACTAGCGCCGGAAAGACTACGAAGCTCAGTGCTGGGAAAAACCTGCCGTTCACCGGAGAAACATTCTAACACTTTTCTCCGTTTGGGAGAGAGCTTCTCTTTATTAAGGATCTCATCCCATTTGGGTCC
This sequence comes from uncultured bacterium, assembly GCA_964581845.1. Classification (GTDB taxonomy): domain Bacteria; phylum Hinthialibacterota; class Hinthialibacteria; order OLB16; family OLB16; genus OLB16. Next base: position 12,527 of record CAZORO010000007.1, on the reverse strand, counting down.
TTTGATAAGGACACGCTCGAGTTGGGTCCGGGTTCTCATCCCGAATGGAAAGGCGGCGAAGAGAACCTCGCCAAGAGAACAGCAGTAGTAGCCAGAGATCCAAGTCAGGAGTTCCAACATCCGGTTATGAAACACTGGTTCCGTGTCAATGGATGAAGTCAGGTCACGGATTCTGGCCAGATCGAAATCAGGAGACTCTGTATGGCCCGTCACAAATCCCAATTGGCGGTCACGCCCGCCAAAGGGAGCAAGGACTCTCGCCCCAACTGGTGGCGGGACTTCCCACTCGTCAGGGATACGGTAAGTGAAAGCCTCTCTCAGCGGGTGGTCGAAGACGATCTGGGCATAAAGGGTCATGGGGGTGTTGTTTTCTTTTTTGGCATAAGGAGTGGCCCTGGATTCCCGCCTTCGCGGGAATGACGAATCCGAGCGTTTCTTTTTATCGTCAATCCCGCGTAGGTGGGAATGACGAATCCGAGCGTTTCTTTTTATCGTCAATCCCGCGTAGGTGGGAAT
>CAZORO010000007.1:0-11911 GCA_964581845.1 uncultured bacterium | reverse complement strand
GACGAATCTGAGCGAGTTTCTTTTCGTCGTCATTCCCGTGAAGACGGGAATCCACGGTCTCACTTTGATTCCAGTTTTCTTGATGATCTGTTAGTTACCACAGCTTTGCAGTTCCGTGTAAGCCCCTTATACCCCGCTCGTCTGAGAGCGGTGCCACGAGTCCTCTGATCCCATTCCTCCCAACTCATCTCCGCCCAGGAGATTGGATCGGGGGCGCGCAAGCTTTCATGGAGATGAAACTCGGATTGGGAAGTCAGCTTAGCATGGCGATTCCAGGGGCAGACTGTCTGACATTCATCACATCCAAAGATCCAGCCGTTGAGAGACTCACCAACTACAGGGGGGAACTCCCCCCTGTGCTCGATAGTCCAATAGCTGATGCAACGATTGCTGTCGAGAATGCCTGGCGCGGGGAAGGCATGAGTGGGGCAGACATCAAGACAACGGGTACATGACCCACAGTGATCGGGATGTGGGGAGTCGGGAGGGAGCTCCACGGAGGTCAAGATGATACCCAGGAAGGTCCATGATCCGAAATGTGTATTGATGAGAAGGGTATTTTTCCCATTCCAACCCAAGCCAGCTTGTTGTGCCCAATAACGCTCCAAAACTGGCCCAGTATCGGCCTCGTAACAGGTTTTTGATCCAGGTAAGGTCTCCTCAATCCAGCGGGAGAGACTCCGGAGCATTTTTCCCATGACCTTGTGGTAATCGCGTCCTCCAGCATAACGAGCGATCTTTCCGGAGGAGAGCTCTTGGGTGGGATTGTTCCGGTAATAATTACAGAGGACAACAATAACGGAATGAGCTTCGGGAAGTAATCTTCGAGGGTCAAGACGTGCTTCGATCCATTGCGCAAGGTATTCCATGCTCGAATGGTAGCCTTTAGACAACCACTCTCGAAAGTGCTGAGCGGTTCCCACCGCAACGGGACCAGCTGTTGCAAATCCCACTGCGTCAAATCCAATATCGAGCGCTTTTCGACGGATCTGTTCCTTGGCTTCCATGCCCCTGTCCTCACAAATGAGTAGCCCCGTCTAGAGGTTTGCTCCAGACGGGGCCCAGGATAGTATCTGTGAAAGCCCGCTGCGTTCTTAGATCTTCCTCACGTTCTTGGCCTGATAGCCTTTCTGACCCTGGGTTACCTCAAATTCTACCTTGTCCCCCTCATTCAGAGACTTAAAGCCTTCACCCTGGATAGCGGAGTGATGCACAAACACATCCTCAGCTCCCGGACGGGCGATAAAGCCATAGCCCTTGCTGTCATTAAACCATTTGACTGTTCCAGTCTCCATTCCTCGTTGTCACCCTCTTTCTTGGTCGGATTTGAAAATACTGGGTAGAATTGAAGTGTAGTTCTCGGGATCCGGGGAACCCATGTGTGTTAATCTGCGGCTGGAAACCTGAGGCAACTGATGGGAAATCACTTGGAATACTTCGAGGTAACTTTCGCTTCTACTACCAACCTGAATTTTCGACCAATATGAGAATACGGTATCATCCCGTATGGGTACCGTCAAGCGAAATCTTTCTCTTTCGCAAAAGAAATCAGTTTTTTTGCTCCCCCTCCTTGTATCCACTCACTGGTTGTCCACAACCATCCGGACAAGTAGTCATCAACAGATTCTGGCCTTTGTACCATGTTGAGGATTTTACTTCCAAAACTAGCCAAGCTAAGAGAATGGATGTCTTTATCTCCTAGACCACACGTATTGATATAGTTCAAGACCGTTTGGGCTACCGGTTCAAAGAAACGGCGGTCAATCAGCAAACAAGTTCTCATTTCCGTCACTTTCGTCTTGTGTTCGACACCTTGTCCAAGGAAAAGCGATGCGCTTGCGAGGAAATGGATAAGGTCCAGAAGCGGAGGGGCTTCCAGATCATCGGATGACCAATCAAAAACACCGATACTGCCACCTTCCAGAACCATGTTGGCTGGGGTGAAATCTCCATGTTGAGGAACTGTCTCTCCCAGGAAAGTCCAGGCGGAAGCCTCTCGCAATGCCTCCCATATTTGATGCCATTCTGAAGAGACTGAAATGAGGCGATTGTAATGGGGAGCAAGTGGTTCTAGTAAACGATGGTTCCACCATTCTGAATCGATATTGATGCTCCTAGGATTTTCACACTGGCTATATGTCAGGAGTCCCCTTAAAGCCAGGGAGCTGATTTCCTTCCAGCTTGCCCAAGGATCCGGTTGGCTGGGTTGTTGCAAGAGTTGCGATACCCTGACTCCTGTCAGAAAGGTCTCGACTGAGAGGGAACCATTGGAACGTTCTTCAAAGAGGATAGGGGTTGGGATTCTTAAACAGCACTGAGGATCCAATCCCTGGGTGGTCGCGCGCGAGTGAATTCCGAAAAGATGCTTCAAGCGTTGGTGCTCCAGCTGGAGACGTGTGTTCCCATGTCTGGTCCTTGCAGCTTTGACGACCCAGAGTGGAACTGGACTGTCAGGGCCAAGGATTTCAAATAATGCTTTTCCATCTGGAGACAGATCCCCTCCAATCCGTTTGAGGAAGGTCAGTTTCTCGATGGGGATGCCGAGTTGTCTGGCTTCCTGGCTGAGATGGTCACGAATCCAGGAAAGCATGGGGCTAGCTCTCCCCCCGATGAGCACGGATCAGGAGATGAGGAGTAAAAAAAGAAGACACAATTCCCACCAAACGGGAAGGAGCCTTTTCCACCATCTTCACAGCTAGTTGAACCTTCCGGCTGAGTCCATGAGGTTTCTCCTGCGCCAGAACCTGGACCAAACGTTTAAGAGGAAGCCCCTCCCCCAAGGGCCAGTAGTTGATAGGGCGGCTGTAATTGGGAAGAACCCCATAAAACTCCACATCACGGAATCCGGCTTGAGTCAACAAACGGTTGTATCCCCAAGGCGAGTAAGTGTATGTCCGGTAGGAGTGTCCCTTAAGAAACTTTGTGATGAGGTGAGCGAGTGGTCTCGGCATTAATGAGGTGTACTTAAGATAACTGTGATCCAATGCTCCCAGCCAGGAGCTGATCGAGAAACGGTTTTCGATGCCGATGAAGAGCCAGCCCCCAGGTTTGAGCAGACTCCGTGTTTTCCTCAGCAGGTTCAACTGGACCGCTCGTGTCCCCCTGGTTAGGTCTGTCCATCCCAGCCACTCCAAAACCCCATTCATGGCTACAAGATCGAAGCTATTGGATTGTAAAGGGGGGGAGGCTAAGGTCGCATGAATTGTGGTGATATTCTCAATCCCATCCTGGAGTGCCCGTAGCCTGATAAAGCGTGTTCTCTCAAAGGTGGATTCAAGCGCCACCACCTCACCGCACACCTCCGCCAATGCCGCCGAGAGACTTCCCCAGCCGGCGCCCACATCAAGAACTCTCCAGCTGCTGACGACCGGGAAGAGAAATCTCCAATCCGAACGGAAGAACTCACGAATGTATTTTGCCCGCTCTGGAAACTTAGGAGCCACGAGACGATCAATCGCTGTTTTCCAACCCTCACTCTCCGCAAGGGTGTTGATCTCTCTCATATCGTGGAGATCCAACTCCTCGCCCCAATAGGATGTACGATCAGCGAAACTGGGGATGGAATCGATTACCGGGAAGTACTCGTAGCAGGAGGAACACTGAAGTAGTGAGCCAGTCAGAAGATCGGCAAGGTTGCTTCCACAAAGTGGACAACACAACAGGTCCCTTCTTATTTCCTGGCCGGGGTATCTCATATCGGCTAAGGATTCACCACATTTCTTGGATTCCCTTGCTGGTAGCAGCGGATATTCTTTACGGTGGCGTCCATCAGACGTTTTCTTGCGGCCAGGGTAGCCCAGGCGATGTGAGGAGTGATCACGCAGTTCATGGCCGATAGCAATGGGTTATCCTCACGGATGGGCTCAAGTGAAACCACATCCAGCGCCGCTCCCGCGATCTTTCCCTGATTGAGTGCATCGGCCAGATCCTGATCCACGATGAGTGCTCCCCGTGATGAGTTGATCAGGATGCATGAGGGCTTTACCCGGTTGAGGAAATCACGGTTGATAAGCCCACGGCTTTTATCAGTGAGTGGGCAATGCAGGGTAATGATATCCGCTCGGGCGGCGATTTCCTCCAGGGTGGCCCAGGAGAAGGGGGTGAATCCGGGAGGATTTCCTTGAAGCTCATCACAAGCTAACACCTCCATCCCAAGCGAGTGAGCAATCTCCCCCACCCGCCGTCCAATCCGGCCAAAACCGATGATGCCCATCGTCATCCCCGCCAGTTCAGTCAATGGAGTACGCCAGAAACAGAAATCCGGGCAGCGTCCCCATTCTCCACGGTGAACCTCGGAGTTGTGCAAGGCAATCTGGTTTGTAAAGTGAAGAATCATCGCCATGACATGTTGCGCGACCGAGTCAGTTCCATACTCGGGCACATTCGAAACGAGAATCCCATGTTCTTTCGCCGCCTGGACATCCACCACATCAAAACCGGTCGCGGTGACACAAACGATCTTCAAAAGGGGGAGCCGGTTGAGGATCTCCCGTGTCAGCCGGATTTTGTTGATGATGAGGACCTCGGCCTGGCCAGACCGTTCGACAACTTGAGTAGGTTCGGTCCGGTCGTACACCATGAGCTCACCTAACGATTCCACCCCTGTCCAGGGATTGTCTCCGGGATTGAGGGTATATCCATCCAAAACAACGATCTTCATGTTTTCTCCACCTTTTTTGGGCCTCTTGGTTATCCAGGTGAAGGGAGGCCAGTTTTAGGAATCACAATGGATACCATCGTGGATGGAGTTGTTGTAGGCAAGATCCTCCATCAAATGGTCTCTGTGCTTGACTGCCAAGGGTGATGGCGTCAGCTTGCTGGCTAGCCAAAGTGAAGGTTTTCAACCTTGCAAGGAGGATCTGTTGAATGTCAAAAGTACTCTTTGGAATACTCATTCTTGGGACCATTCTTACAATATCTCTGATGGCACCTACCATTGCGAAGGCCCCGGATTTAACTCTTCGTTCAATGCAAAACTGGAAACTGGTGGTGGCTGAGGATGCCATCCCCAGTGAACGATATGCGGCTGAGGAATTCCGTTCTCTCTACAAGCAAGTGACTGGTGTGGAAATCGGCTCTGGAACCGGTTCCATCTCAGAGGGAACAGTCTTTATCGGTCCAGGGAAAGAGATGCAAGCGCATCGTCTGGGTTTCGATGTCAATGAGCTTGGCGAGGAGGGCCTACGTTTCCGCCTCAGGCGTGATGCTTTGATTATTGCGGGGGGACGTCCACGTGGTACTCTGTATGGGGTCTATGAGTTCTTTGAGCGGAATGCAGGGGTCCGTTTTCTCACACGCGATCACACATACATTCCGAAGGGCGCGGGCGAGGGTCAGCTGAGTTGGGGAGAGTACACATTCACACCGCCATTTTCATTCCGCTGGTCTTATTATGGTGAAAACACACAGGACCCTGCCTTTGCCACACGGCTCCGGAATAACACGATCACAAATGATGAACGGCTTGGTGGGAGGGCTTCTCATACCTTGATTAACCACTCCGTGGCGAATTATGTCCCGGTCTCGGTCTATGGTAAGGATCATCCGGAGTATTTCGCCTTGGTGGATGGGGTTCGCAAGCTGGATGTGAAGGGCGGTGGTCCGCAATTGTGTGTCACTAATCCCGAGGTGATTGAAATTGTTGCGGAAGCTGTCAACAAGGAGATCGATGCTCACCCTGAAATGGTCAACGTCAGTGTCAGCCAAATGGATAATTCCGAGTATTGCCATTGCCCAAGGTGCGAAGCCATCACGGAACAGGAGGGAACACCCATGGGGCCACACCTGGCTTTTGTGAATGCTGTCGCTGAACGGGTGGAGAAGAAGCATCCGGGTGTGATGGTTGGGACTCTAGCATATGACTATACCCGTAAACCACCAAAGACCATTAAGGCACGTGATAATGTGGAGATCCAGCTTTGCAGTATTGAGTGTTGTACTGTCCATGCCTTGAATGATCCTTCCTGCAGGCAGAATGTCCTTTTCTGTACCGATCTGGTGGGGTGGAAGGAGAAATGTAAGAACATCTGGATCTGGAATTACAACACGAATTTCCGTTCTTATGACCTTCCTTTCCCAAACCTCCGGAGTATTGATAAGAATGTCAAATTCTTCGCGGACAATGGGTTACGTGGTGTTTTTATGCAGGCGGCCGGTAATGCAGTTTCCACCGAGATGAGTGATCTCCGTAACTACATGATCTCACGTTGTTTGTGGAATCCAATGGAGGATAATTCGGGTCTGGCTTTTGAGTTTTGTGATTTACATTATGGGGAATCAGCTAATCCCATCATTGAATACTTGGAAGAGTTCCATTCAATGGCTGAAAACAAGCATCCTGGTTGTTTCCCCACGGAGGGTGAGCTGGGATTGTATGCCAAAAGGGCACGGCGCATTCGAGACAGGTTTGATGAGGCTCAAAAACTGGCCAAGAGCGATGAGGTGAAAACGCGGGTGGAGAAGGCTTCGATTTGTGCATTTAAAGCTCTCATCTCTACCGCTCCCTTTGTCTGTGAGGGAGATCGTTATAGGATCGATACTTCGGCGATTGGCGCGGATACCATCAGCCGCTACATCGATCTTTCCAAGCGTTTTGGTTTAAATATGACGTCAGAAGAAATCCCCGCGGAACAGTATTGGAAGGAACTAGAAAGACTTCAACAGGGCGTACCGGCGATTACGATTGAGAATCAAGTGTGGAAAGTAATTATATTGCCTGAACAAAATGGAAAGCTAGCCGAGCTGACCTACAAGAAGACAGGACGCAACCTGGTCGAGGCGCCGACACGGAGCTTCGGAAGGTGGCGCTCCCACGAGAAATGGTCTCAGGTGGATCGTCCAGTGGGATCGGCCTCGCAGGCCTTTGCTCGGGAAAAAGAAGGGCAGACAGCGAAGTTGACTAGAACGGATCCTGATGGAACCGTCCTTCAACGCACCATTTCATTAGCATCGGATACCGCTGAAATAGTTTCCTTTCACACTGAGTTCACAGCGGGTTCTCCTCAACTTGGTTTGGAGTTCAAGATCCATCCCGAGTATTACACAGCAACATCTTCCGAGGACCCACAAGTGCATTCCATTTATGTCAAGAATCCGGATTGGGTGCAAGTCAATGCGGACTGGAATCGAGAGGAAGATTTGAAGTCCGATAGGCCATGTCCGATGGCGAGTGGTGGTGCATATGCCTACTATAACCACGATAAAGATTATGGCGTTGTCCAAACATTTGATCCAGGTGTCTTCCAAAAGCAAGTCATGTACTGGAGTCCAGGACGCCGTCAAATTAGTCTTGAGATGTCTACACCCACTGTATCTTTGGATAAAGGTGGGAAAGTGATCTTTGGATATGAGGTGGGCTACATGGAGAAACCTCCAATCGAAATCAAATCAAGCAAGTGAAAATCAATGGTGCCAGATTGCTTTTACAATAAACTCAGTTTATTTTCTGAAAGGAAGATTTATCTGATAATGTATCCATTCATTCGATCATTGCTCCCTTTATCTCTGATCACCTTGAGCATAATTCCGTGTGTGGCATTTAATCCCCCTGTCGATGAATCCGCCAAGCTTCGTGTAGAGATACTCACCGCGACACAGGTGGTGATAGCGAAAGGCCCTTATGAGTCGGCGGTAAAGCTGACTAACAAAACAGGGCTTGCTTTCTCCGTTGATTGCGAGGCCTACGGTGTGGATGGATGGAAAGCGGCGTTTTTGGAGACAGGACACAATCAATGCGAGGTTAGTTTGGAACCGAATGGAAACAGACAGATATCCCTTACTGTCATTCCAGCCACTGATTCGTTTTCCTCGCTTTATCCGCTGCATGTGAAAGCAAGGATTCATGGTGATACGGAAGCGGATCCGCTGCATGCCATTGCGGTCCTTGAGGTGGAGGCGATGAATCGAATGGAGGCCAAGGGGAGGGAAGTGGCCGCCGCGGCTCCGCGTGTTCCGCTTCAGCTGATGCGGGTTAACACTGATCATGTGGAAATAATCCCCGACTCGGGAACGGCATTATCTTTGCCGGCTGGATGGACAGGGATGGAAACCGAAACGGGAACAGCGATTTCCTTTGATTCCATGGTTGCTCGTGCTCCCAAGTCCGCGCCCGCCATCGCAATCCATCCACCCTGGCGCAAAAGCCCTGGACGCGCTCGTTTATCTTGGCGTGTAAGTCTTCCCAAGGAAACGCCAATCACCCTGACTACAGCCCTTGCCATACGCGACACCCATGATCCTGAACCTCCCAGCGATGGTGTTACCTTCCGTGTGCTCGTGGATGGCCAATGTTACTTCGAAAAGCACTCGGCATCGAAGGCCTGGGAGGAAATCCGTGTTGACCTGAGCTCATTCGGGGGGAAAGAAATCGATCTTGGTCTTGAATCCGATGTGGGACCTAGACGGGATTCCACTTGCGATCAATCGTATTGGCGTCAACCTTGGATTTTGGCCGGAATACCGGTGCCCGACGAGGCGAGGGATGACACTAGCAAGGATGAGGGTTTTGTTCATGCTCAAATGGCTCTTGAGGCAGCCTTGAATGGAAAAGAGAAAATAGATGAGGAAAAAGGTATTCAGCTCTTTATCGCTGGTGCAGATCAGAATCGAATCGGATTGGCGATTGTAGCAGGACCCCATGGATTGATTGATTCGGTATGGGCAGTGGGTGTTCCTGGAAAAGTTGTGGCCATGGATGGATTCGGCATCCTATTCGAGGGGAGCAACCTGCTCGATCCTCTCATGGGGTGCTTGATTGAAGAGGAAACCTGGAATCGAGACTGTTGCAAGCTCACCCTGAAACGAGGTGATGAGACTCATTGGGTGAGCTTCCACATACGCCCCACCTCGCAAGGTTTCGAGCTCAAATGGGATTCCGATCTTCCCTTGACAGACCTTGCTAATGGTTGTTTTTCAGCAAAGGCAAAGGAGATTTATGCCGGAGTGGGTAATGTCATAAAAGAGCCCCAAGCACCCTTCATCCTGGAGGCGGATGGACATCGTCTTTCAACACGCCATGTAGGCTTGCTGTTTGAGAATGGATTAAGCCTGGTGATGGCCTGTTCAAATCCACCTGACCGGTTAGCCGTGAATCCAGAGAGAAAAGAATACGCTCTCCATAGCCATCTCGCGGGTTCATTCTTCCTGATACCCTCGGCGATCAGTCCGTTTGATGCGGCGATCAAGTACCGTGATATGATCGAGCTCAAGCCTGGGCCTGGAGTGAAGCAGCTATTAGGACGCTTCAGCTTCGATCATTGGGGGGGCCATTATGCCGCTACCGCCGATGCGATTGAAAAAGCGGCGCGATATGAACTTACCCATAGCATCTTGGTTTTCCACAACTGGCAGCGTTGGGGATATGACTATCGTTTACCAGACATTTATCCTCCCAATCCGGAATATGGTTCCCTGGATGACATGAAGCGCCTTCGCGAGGTCTGCCGTAAGCATGGAATCCTTTTCGCCCCGCATGACAACTACATCGACATCTATCCTGACTGTGACGATTTTACTTATGACAAGGTCTGTTTTTGGCATGGAGGAACTCCTTGGAAGGCTTGGTATAATGAAGGGCGGAAAGCTCAGGCGTACCGCTTCAGGCCTGATAACTTTATGCCTTTTCTCGAACGTAATGTCCAGCTTATAAAAAATGGATTCGCCCCGGATGCTTATTTCATCGATGTGTTCTCCTCCGCTGGAGTATTCGACTACTGGGATAGGGATGGGGGATTTCATGATATGAGTGAAACCGTTACGTATTGGGCAAAGAGTTTCGATCGTGTCCGGGAGATCCTTGGTGGAGATGCGCCGCAAATTTCAGAGAGTGGAACTGATTGGCTCATCGGCCATCTGGATGGCGCCCAGTGCAATCATATCGGAGTGGGGAAAAGCAACACAGGTTTTACATGGAATCTTGATTGCGCGGACCATGAACGGATTCCTTGGGAGGACGCGGTCATTCATGATGTCTTTGTGCTTCAAGGTGTGGGATACCCCTACCGTTACGCGGGCGGGAATAGCATTCGAGAACACGGAATCCACAGCGATGACTACATTTCAGACGAGGTGCTGACCGGGCATCCAGCGATGACGGATTCTGTCTTCAGCCGCGGGTCTGTCAGAAAGTATTGGCTGCTGCATGATTTCATGAACGAGATCGCCGGACAGCGGATCTCCAGCATTGAATTCGTTGATGGTGATATTCACCGTCAAAAAGCGGCTTATGAAAATGGCGCCCAAGTTTGGGTGAACCGGAGTGAATCGATCTGGACACTACCTGATGGAAAGCAGTTGCCATGTTATGGGTTCTGGGCGCAAGGTCCCACCACAAGCGCGGGTATCCTGGAGAGAAATGGTCATATTACCGAGGAAGCCACCAGTCCACAGTTTCTTTATGCCGATGACTGTGCTGTGGATTATCAAGACGCAATAGATGTTATCGAAGCGCCGATGACCGATTTCGGCTGGTGCCATACTACCGCTGGTGTCCGTCTGACACGGAAAGAAAAGGGTGTGAGGATAATTCTGCTGCCAGATAGTCAATACGGGAAGCTGGAGTTGCCCTTGGAACCGTTTGGACTTCCAAAGAATCCACGGGTTCTGGTGGAGCTCTTTGATGGTTCCTTATCTGGAATTAAGACCGAGGTGAGTGAAGGAGTTATTTCCTGGGTAATCACTCCGGAACATTTTGGATACCGGGTGGGTAGAGATTAACGCCGGCTAAAATATGTGTGTCAAGTGAATTGACTGGCTTCCAAAGATAAGGAATGCAGGAGAAACTAAAGAGATGAAACGCACAGTTTCGCGCAGAGAGGCTCTTGCAATGATCTCATCCAGTGTGCTGGCATCCACATCTTATGCAACTAAAAAGAATCCGCGTTTTCTCACACGTGGAATCGTATTGTATCCCTGGGATTTATCGCTTAAGGACTGGCCTGAGAGAGCGGAGCGGGCGGGTATCACGACGATCGGACTCCATGTGGGAAACCGATTGGATGTGCTTGTTGACTTTGTGAAAAGGGATGAGGGAAAAGCCTTCCTCGAAAGATGCAAGGGACTGGATATACAGGTTGAATATGAAGTTCATGCAATGGGTGACCTCCTCTCACGTGAGTATTGGTCTTCACCCGATCGTGACATGTTCAGAATGGATCCATCCGGGCAGCGCAATCCAGACTCCAACTGCTGCCCATCCTCCCCGCAAGCCCTCGAAATCATTTCACAAAAAGCAGTAGAATTTGGACGAGTCCTGGCACCCACCACGGGTCGATATTACTTCTGGCCGGATGACGGTAAGGAATGGTGTCACTGTGATAAATGCAAGGGGATGACAAACAGTGATCAGGCCACCTTGGTTGAGAATGCCATTGTTAAGGCCTTACGCAAGAACCTGGATCCCAAGGCGCAACTCAGCCATATCTCCTACAGTTTCACTCTGCCTGCACCCCGGAAGGTGAAGCCGCATGAAGGATTATTCCTGGAATTCGCTCCGATAGGCCGTGTCTATGACCGCTCTATTGATGATCCAAATGTGAATCTCACCAACAAAGATCCAGAGCCAAAATCGCATTCAGAGTACCTTGAGGTCCTTGATGCGAACTTGGAGGTCTTTGGACGAGAGACAGCGCAAATACTAGAATACTGGCTGGATGTGTCACGTTTTTCTGGTTGGAAACGTCCAGCCCAAAAGATCCAATGGAATGATGCTGTGATGAAAGCGGATGCCAACGCATACGCTCGGAGAGGGATACGTCATATCACAACCTTTGCAACATGGATCGATGGGGATTATGTAAAACGCTTTGGTGAGCCACCCCTTGGCGAATATGTACAAGGACTCAAATGAAGAGAAACGATGAGGTGATATCCTGATGATCATGAGGAACTTGTTGTCCTTCTATGGGATTGGATT
>CAZORO010000006.1:20227-38335 GCA_964581845.1 uncultured bacterium | reverse complement strand
CACGCATGTGTCACCCTTTTGCCCACGGGGAACACAAAGGTTCTCCGGAAATAACGTGGCATGAAGGTCGAATAGGCCCAGGTGGGTGGTGGTTCTGGAAACCAGATCCACTGGCAACCCGCGAGGGTCATCCCTTGTGCATGGGCCTGATCTTCTTGCTGGTTGGTAAGGTCTTTCTCCAGTATGGATTCCATCTCATTGAATTGTTCCTCTGGGATCGTTTTTCCTTCTTTGAGCCAAGCGCGGAAGATATTCGCAAGGTTGGTTTCGCGGATATGGTAGGCATAGGCCAAAGCACGGCGGCGGAATGCGGCGGCTTCCTTCATGCTCTGCTCGAAATCATAGGCCAAGGAAGCTGGTACCAGTGGCAAGGCGCGCGCGCCCACCTCGAGAGCTTGTCCGTAACGGCGTGCCGCTTGCTCGACACGCAGCTGGAAATCCTCCAGAAGCCAGGGGTGGGGCTGGACGCTATCGGTTTTCATGAAAATGGTGCGGCGGGAGGAGTCCCAGGCCGGGGTGCTCACCTGCTGGCCACGGACAAAGGCGGCGGAAAGGCTGTGAGAGACATCCGACCTTCCGATCTCACGCAGGAACCAGGAGGTATCCCACGGGAAGACCTCCTGCGCGAGAGAACAGAGTCTCCAGTACTCCTGAACATCCTTGCTGGCGGGACCGTAGGGCTCCGCCAGCCTTGCCAGGGCGGTTTCCTCGGAGATGGAGGGATTCTGGAGGCAGATCCCGGTCATGCGCAGGTTAGGATCCTCCTTGGTGGGAATGAGTCCATAGTATTCTTTGATCCCGTTCACACCGGGTGTTCCGCTGATGGCCTTGAACTGGCGGTAGACGACATGCGGGTGGGCCAGGTAGAGAAAGGGTTCAAGTTCCTCGGTGGGGGCATTCCAGTACCCCTCAACAATCACCGGGATACCACGTTCCTGGGCCAGACGGCAGACATTCTTGAGCCAGCGGTCCACTGGTATCGTGGCGATGGTCTCAGCGATGTTGGGATGCAGGTCGAGTCCCATCCCCTCGGTCTGCAAGAGCTCCACGCACTGCACCACCTGTCCCGAAGAAAGCTCCCAGGGAGACCACCATAATCGTCCATTGGGATTGATTTTACGCCATGTGGTGGCGAGCTGGTTGATGAAAGGAACCACACGCTTGTGGAGGGGAATGCCACGGCACAGCTGACAGGTTCCGAATTCATTGCACAACCAGGCATCCTGATCGTAGGTGTACACCAGCAGATCGCCGGCCGCTCCATACTTGGTGGCGAAGGCATGGATCAGCCGGACATAGTACTCGGTGGTGTTGGGATCCATCAGGCAGCGAGGCTGTTTCCCATTCACATCGACCGTTCCTGAATACTGAAGGTTATAGGGTGCGCCGAAATGGAAAATGGTGTGGAAATCAAGTTCCCTGCATAAACGGATACGATGACGGAGATCAGCCTCGCGCCTCTGCACCGCGGCGGGTGATGGGTCCGATCGGGGGGCTGTATCCGGTTGAGACAAAGTGGTCATTGTCTCTTGGGGGAGGGAAACCACATCCTCCAGATTGAGAGGCTCATCACCCGGACGCGCTCCCCAGGCGATGTTGAGCTGCATGGTGTTGAACCCCAGGTTCTTCAGCCGGAGCAGGTTCTCCTTGTTCCATTCCACATCAGGACGGCATGGGCAGCCGAGTATAGCGACTGAGTAATCGAGTGGTGTTGCCATGGCAATACAATCCTTTTTCAGTTTTTTGTCATGACCGGTGTGACAAGCGAGGTGGCCAAAACCGCATCCATATCTTTGACGGTTTGAATGTTGAGTGACTTGAGAATCGAGGGGGGAATATCCTCAAGGTCTTTTTTATTTTCCTCTGGAATCAGGATGTTGATCAATTTCGCGCGATGAGCCGCGAGGATCTTCTCCTTGATCCCTCCCACTGGAAGGACTTTCCCACGCAAGGTGATTTCTCCTGTCATGGCGATATCGGAACGGACCGGGATACCCGCCAAGGCGCTCACTAGCGCTGTGGCCAAAGTGACTCCCGCCGAGGGGCCATCCTTGGGTATGGCTCCCTCTGGTAAATGGACATGGATTTCGTAAAGACGGTGGAAGTCCTTGGGGATCCCGAACTGGCTGGAACGGGACCTGGCGAACGAGAGTGCCGCGCGCGCGGATTCCTGCATGACTTGGCCCAATTGCCCGGTGAGAACCAACTCGCCCTTCCCTTGCAGGATTGCCACTTCGATGCTCAGAAGCGCGCCTCCGACTTCGGTCCAAGCCAGACCTGTGGCCGATCCCACATCTGGACGGCGTGCCTTCTTGGAGGAGTCGGTGAATTTGGGAATCCCCAGAAGTTTACGTACCACCAGGGGCGCCAGAGTGGTCTTGCCGGGAGTCTCCTCCTCTGGAGAGCTGGCAACTTGACGGGCCACCTTGCGGCAGATTGAATTGACTTCGCGTTCGAGATTGCGTACCCCCGCCTCGCGGGTGTAGGAACGGATAATCTCCTGGATGCCTGCCACCGGGAAAGCGATGTGTTTTTTTGTGATTCCATTCTCCTTGATCGCGCGTGGAATCAGGTACTCCTTGGCGATCATGACCTTCTCTTCCTCGGTGTAAGAAGGGATTTCGATCACCTCCATCCGGTCCTTCAGGGCTGGGGGAACGGGATAAAGGACATTCGCGGTGGTAATAAAAAAGACCTGCGAGAGATCGAATTCCACCTCCAAATAATTGTCGCTGAAATGTATGTTCTGTTCCGGGTCGAGGGCTTCGAGTAACGCCGAACTCGGGTCCCCACGGAAGTCGGCGCTCATCTTGTCGACCTCATCCAGCAGGATAACCGGATTCCTCACCGCCACCTTGCGCATGGTTTGTATGATCCGTCCGGGAAGCGAGCCGATATAGGTTCTCCGGTGGCCGCGGATCTCAGCTTCATCTCTCATACCGCCCAGGGAGATACGCGCGAATTTACGGTTTGTGGCGCGTGCGATTGATTTTCCTAAGGAGGTTTTCCCGACACCAGGCGGCCCAACGAAACATAGGATCGGTCCACGTGAGACTGGATTCAGTTTTCTGACCGCGAGGTATTCGAGTATGCGCTCTTTGGGTTTCTTGAGACCATAATGGTCTGTTTCCAGAATCCTCTCAGCCTTTTGGAGATTCAATGTCTCCTCCGTTTGCTCAGACCAGGGGAGATCAAAGATCCAGTCCAGGTAAGTCCTCACCACCGTGGCCTCGGGAGAAAGCGGAGCCATGCTCGAGAGCCGGTGAACCTCCTTTTCAACCTTCTGCCTTACATCCTGCGGCAGTTCAATGGTGGCCAGTTTTTCACGGTATTCATCGACTTCATCGGCGGGTTCACCCTCGCGTCCCAACTCCCTTTGGATAGCTTTGATCTGTTCCGAGAGGTAGTATTCCCGCTGGGATTTCTCCATCTGCCCACGGACTTCCTCTTTGATTTTCCGTTCAACCTCAAGGATGTCATTCTCCTGCTCCAGGCAGGATGCAAGAATATTGAGACGTCTCAGGATATTGGGTTCGGAGAGGACCTGCTGTTTAACCTCCACCTTCACATAGAGGTGCGCGGCGATCTGATCGGCCAGTTGGGAGGGATTGCCAAGGCCCACAATCGACAACAGATTTTCCTTGGGGATCTTTTTTTGGAGACGGACATAATTCTCGAAGAGGTCTGAGACATAACGGACCGCCGCGTCGAGACGGACCGAGGGACGGTGGTAGTCTTGCAAGGGAATACTACGTGCCGCGAGAGGTATCTCATCCTGGCCGCCGCCGGAGATGGAGAGAATTCTTCGCCTCGCCATACCCTCCAGAAGCACCTTGAAGCTTCCATCTGGCAGACGAACCATTTGGAGGATGTTGCAGAGGGTTCCGACGCTGAAGAGGTCGGCTGCGGATGGCTCATCCGTACTGGCATCTTTCTGGGTAACCGCCACGATGGGGGTTTCCTGTTCCGCGGCCATCTCCACTGCGATGGCGGATTTCTGCCGGCCAATGAAAAGAGGCACTACCATCCCTGGGAATAGGACTACATCCCTGAGGGGAAGGAGGAAATGAGTGGCATCTGTCTGTTCCTGGGGGTGAGCCGCCTCTTTAGTTCCCAATTCCATGGGAGGGGCTTCTGCTGGTGTGATTGCGTTGAGGTCCGTACGTGGTGGCACGGGTCCATCCTTTCGATTAAGTGAAACAAAGTAGGACAAGTAAAGAACCGCTCGCGCCTTATTGACTTGGTTTTGCAACGTTTCAAACCGCATCCCCCCAAACCCCTTCCCCCATAGAGAGAAAGAGGAGTCACAAGTCCCCTTGCCCTATGAGAGAGGGGATTTAGGGGTGAGGTTTCCGTTGCCAGGTCCCCCAATAAGGCGCTGGGCCCACTTTGCCGCTGAAGGGTTGATTCGCCACCGGCGTCAAGCTCCAGCCCATTATTGTCTTACGGGATCCCTTTTCAGGGAAGAGCTGACCGTCTGAGCTGCTTGTCTGGGTGCTTTCCGAATCGGCCTGGAACAGTGATAATCCTTCTGTCTGTTACTGGAAAGGACCTACTCGCCAATGTCGGAGCTGAGACGTGACCCCATCTCGGGCAACTGGGTGGTGATTGCACCCGGCCAGGAAGCCGGTGTCGTCCTGGTTCCTACTCCACGAGTCACCACACCGCGTGAACTTTGTCCTTTCTGCCCTGGCGCGGAAAGCCAAACCAACCATGAGATTCTTGTTTACCGTCCACAACCGGATGGAAACCCATCCAGCACGCAATGGCTTCTGCGGGTCATTCCCAATCGTCTTCCCATTCTAAGGACCGAGGTTCCGCTGGAGCGGGAAGGCATCGGCATGTTTGACCGGATTTCGGGAGTGGGAGCGCATGAAATCATCGTGGACTCTCCACAACACGACCAGGTACTCCATGAATTCACTCTGGAACAGATCCGTTTGATGTTGACAGCATGGAAGGAACGCCTGGTCGACCTCCGCCAGGATATCCGTTTACGTTATGTCTCCGTGTTTCGGAACCAGGGACGCCGTGCGGGAGCACGTATCAGTCACCCCCATAGCCAGATCATTGCCACACCTACCATCCCTCAGGGTGTGCGCAATGAACTCGCCGGTGCCCGTGAGTACTTTGAGTACAAGGAACGTTGTGTCTTCTGCGATTTGCTCGATCAGGAAAGGGAGGAGAAATCACGTCTTGTGTTCCAGAATCGAGGATTCCTGGCCTTTTGCCCATTTGCCTCCAAGAATCCCTTCGAGGTCTGGATTGTCCCACGGGTACACTCCCACCACTATGGAACTGTTAGCATAGATGAGATCGCGGATCTGGCGGAAATGCTTCGTATGGTTGCTGGTTCGCTTGCGGTTTCCCTGGCGGATCCTGATGTCAATATCATTCTCAAGTCAGCTCCGGCTCCGCAGGCCCATCGGAGAAAATGGGTGACCTTGGAGGAAGATTACCATTGGCATGTCGAGGTTATTCCTCGTATCGCGCGGCCCACTGGGTACGAGTGGGCCACTGGGATGTTCGTGAATCCGACTTCCCCAGAGGAAGCCGCCTCCTATTTGAGGGAGAACTTGAGTAGTGAAACCAGCCTCTGAGAGAGAACAACATGGACAGCGGCGGTCCCTCCTGGAGGATGTGAGCTCAGGGCAGGTGTATCGTCTCTTTGTGGCGGTGCCTCTCTGGGATGAGTTCCGCATGACAGCCTCCAAACATCTTGAGGAACTCATGCGCTACCGTTGGCCATTGAGGTGGGTCAAACCTGAGAACTGGCATTTGACACTCCAATTCCTGGGGGATGTTGAGGTTTCCAGAATCCAGGAGCTGTCGAAAGCCATCCGTACTTCAGTCCAGGGGCACTCCCCTTTCGAAATCGAACTTGGTGAGATCGGTGGCTTCCCCCGCACCTCGAAGGCGCGAGTCCTTTGGGTGGGGGTGAAGCAGGGCAGGGAGCTTTTACTTGAATTGGCCAAGAGCGCCCGTAAGGGATGTGTTGACGGTGGCTGCCCAGGAGATAAGAAACCCTTTGAGGCTCACCTCACCTTGGCACGTGCCAAGGAAGCTCCTGTGAACATCCAACTCCCATCGGAAATCCATAAAGCCATGTGGGGAACTCATACCGTCGACCACATCGCCTTGGTTCGTAGTCACCTTCAGAAGGGCGGGCCGGTGTATGAGGCGATTGAGAGGTTTGATTTGGAGAGGAATTGTTTGTAGTCCTGTTTAAGTCCCTGGAAATCACTTTTTTATATAAGTGTTAAGCGAACAATCTTGGGTCCTTTATCTCATCGATAACAGAGACGGCAACGGAATTGCGATGATATTGGGATCTGGGATAGTGGACGGCAGCCTTGTTTTGTCGAACAGATCAGGTCCCTCGAAAGCCATTCTGGGTCTTCTTCACCGTCTCTCATCATTATCCGCATTCCATATGGCACAAGTCAGAGTCTCATGCCATTCCTACCGGAACAACTCCATCGTCTCCCAGGCTCCATCGCCACTCTTTGCCGAGAGGAAGGCGCCACGATTGTAACCGATTAAATCTCCCTTGCGATTTTCGCCAAGGATCTGGAAACTCTCTCCCCAATCAGGGGGGATTGGGTAGACACCCTCTCTCTCCCCTGTGGCTGTGAAACCTACCAGCCGGGAGGAGCTTGTGTCCTCGACGAGAAGAACCTGACTTCTCTTTAACCAAAGGGGCCGGGACAAATCCAGGTCCTTGTCCTCAACTTGTGTGTGGTGGACCAGGTGGAAAAGAGAATCGAGGACAAAGAAATGGAGGGATCCGGGTAAGCGGGTCCAGACCAGGATTTCATTACTTTGACCATTCCCTCCAGGGAGTATTTCAAAACCCTCGGGATCAGAGTTGGTGACTGGCGCGCCTTCGCTCAGTGTCTGCTGAAGCGTGGAGAGAGGTACCGCCGCCTCAATTGTTCCCTCGCCACAATTAAAGGGGATGAGACTTCCCGAATCGAGTGTCGACAAGATCAGGCAACGGTCATTTGTCATCCATACTGGTTGACCCACCCGCTGCAGAAGCCGTGAACGGATGGAGAGAGTTCCATCAGTCTTGATCTCTTTTCCTAAGAGCCGCTTGAATCTGGGCCCTACTGAGAAGATTTCAAAATGCTCCGTGACAGTTGCCGAAAGAGGTGATTTTCCAATCTCCTCCCGCGCGCTCCACCAGGCCAGGTCCAGCCGGTCAGGCGATAAGCTCACATTCCCACGTTCAAGATCCGAAAGCTCGTTGGGAGTGGAAAGAGAGTCTCTGTTCTTCCCAATGGTTCCTATCTGATAGTTCCCACCGGGTGCCATAGTGGTGACCCTCCCTGTTATCAGGCTGACTCTTTGGAGGTGAATCGTGACAGATTGTGGAGAGAATCCGGATTCTCTTTCTGAGGGGGGATTGACCCCAGGTGCTTTTGCCGATGATATCTCCCGGTGAGTCAGAGATGCCCACCCTCGTTTCAGGATCCGCCAATGCGAAGTCCGGGGGACGGTTATCAAAGCGATCAGATCTTCATCCAGTACTTCAATCGGATGGACTCCGGCATTGGGGGGAGGATGTAATATGAATGTCTTTCCGGGGTGACTCAGGTCATAGGCCCCAAGGAGGTTGATACTCGATTGAGAGGGATCTCCTGGACCTGTGGCAACCCACACCAGCCATTCCCCCTCTCCCGCGAGGAGAAGGTGGTCTGCATCTTGTAGAGACTCCGTCTGCAGTGAAACTGGGAGAGGTTCCCAACGGTTTGAAGACCCCAGGGCATATAGCAAAACTGCCAGAACAGCGGCCCCGAGAAAAACGAGAAAAAAGCATGTCTCGTACACTCTCAAGCGCCGGATCTGAAAACGAGTTGGTTCGTAAGGATTCTTCATGGGATCAACCGCCCCTTCAAGCCCAGCCTGTTCCTTTGGAAAGGGATTCACATCTCATTCTGGTTTGACGATCCGGTACAGATGAGTGTAATAGATCTGGGGCTGATAGCGATATGCCAGGAGTTCTGGTTGACTGGTGGAGCGGACTGTGATGGGTCCATTTCCAAGGTCCATTTGGATAGTGAGAACCTCGCCGGGGAAAAGTGGACGGGTCACGCTCTCGGCGATATCCACGCGTTCCAGCCTCCACTTTTCGCGGAGTTTCTTACGGAGCATGGGAGACAATGGATAGACATTGGGATCGATAATCAGATCGTTCTCCTTAACTTCTAAAAGACTTTGTTCATCCAGCCAACCCACCGGAGTATCAGACCACACCGAGGTCTTAATATTCTGGAAGAGGGAGTTGTACTCTTCGCAAGCCCAAACTTGTTGTCCTCTCTGGAGGAAGTCAGGCACTCTCCGGCTGACTCTGTAAATGTCCGCGAAGGTCTCATGCTGGTATACCAACACCGCGGTGGTCATCACCGCCAGCCAGAGACCGGTTACTACTAACGATCCACGCTGGAGAAAAGGTTTCAACCACGCCGCTCCCAGTACTGCGAAAAGGCACAACCATGGGAGAAAGGGGAGACCATAACGGAATTGGAAGGAGAGGAACGAGGTTTGGATGCATAATCCCACCAGCCCTGCGAACAAGCCCGCGAGGATCCAAAGGGAAGCATTCCCACGGTGCCGTGAAACACGGTAGATGCCATACAGCGCCAGCAGGAGGAGAGGGGGAGTGGTGGCATAGGGCAGATAGCGGAAGGCAGCCATGGCAAAGTCCCTGTAAAAAAAGATTGGATAAACTGACCTCTGGGCAAACTGGCTGGCATGGATTCCGAGTCCTTGACTGATAATCAGGAGGCTGGCTCCCCATAGAAGGACATGGCCAAGCAGATTCAGGTGGAATGCTGTGCCTCCCGGGCGAAGAGAAGCAGTTTCTTCTTGACCACCTCTCCGGTTGTTCCGGTTTACGAGAGCCAGCGAGAGAAGCCCCGCTCCGGCCAAAATCATCCCTTGATATCGTGTCCAGAGTGATAGAACTCCCAGTAGGGTTCCTCCCCACAGGAGATGTGCACGCGAGGGAATCCAGTTTTGCTCTTGCCCTTCCCAGGGAAGCCGGTTCTTGACAGATGCCAAGAGATAGCAGGCCAGTGAGGTGGTTGAGAACAGGCAGAAAGTCATGTCAGTCATGGCATGGAATGCCCACCGGTTAGCCATCGGCGAGAGCCCCCATGCCCCCCAGGCCAGCCATCCCACACCCTGGGCGTTCAAGTGATCTTTTCCCTGTCTGAGAGAGAAACCAAGCCCGAAAGCTAATGCGAATCCAGCCTCTGCGAGAATCCATGCTGTCAAAGTGTAGGCGATCAGCGAGATCAATCGCCCCGCGGTAAGTGAGTGAATACCTGTCTGGGAGAGGATCCAAATCAATGCGGGATAAAGAGGGGGAACATAACGTGCGAGTCCCGCCCCATCCGCACAGGTATAGAGAGGATCTTCGAAGTAAACAGTCTGCAACACACCATCCGTGAATTCCCCCTCGAAGACCCATAAAAGAGGTAAATGTATCAAGAAAAGAAGGATGGATGCTTGCCAGTACTTCACCGCGAATGGCGCCTGTTATCCGAATCGTGGATCATTTCAACGGGGTGGGATAGCGCCACCTGCACCACTCCTTTGAGGAATGCCTCTTGGACGATTCTTGGGAGTGGAGGCAGGGGGTTGATAAGGGCCAAAGCTGTCTTCGATGGCGTTGATCTGTCTGACCAATGTTTCTGTGAGTGTAGCTTCCGCGCACCAGGAAACAATCTGAATACGGTCATCCCCTTTCTCCACTAAAGTGTAAAAGAAGCGGAAAGGAAGACCATTGGAACTGCCACGCCAAACCCGTTTACGAGCTGTAAATCCGGTCAGCGTGCCACGTTCATCACTGAGGAGCTCCACATTATCCAAAGCAGGGGAGACCGCATTTACATATTCATCGAACTTGACATGCGGTAGATGCTCGACAATCACCATCGAGTAGACATTCTCCTCGGACTCGAAGACCACCACCGCACCCTCATTCAGATCCTTAAGTTCCTGTTCGTCCGTGATGATCCTCCAGGAGCTGTTTGGCCGTTCGATTCTGAATCCATGCTCCACGCTTTCGAAGACATTCGAGACTGGCTCTGAGGGTGTTGAGGTTGGAGTAAGAGTTGGGCTTGAGGTTGGAGCCGGTACCGGAGTGGCCGTATTGGTGGACAAGGGAGGGGGAGCCTGAGGAGGAGGCAATGGTTCTTCGTCCTCGGAGGGGAGCTCCACCAAGGTTGAGCTACCTCCGCCCATTTGCGCCAACGCTGTTCTCAATCCATCACCCGATGAGAAACGTGCAAGGCGGTCTTTTGAGACCGCATCCAACCTGATTCCGACATCCAGCTGGATTGAGATATCCTCAGCCTGGAGATCGCCACTGATCTGTTCGCCACTCTTCTTGCGAATGGTTGTGGTTCCTCCGATTGTTCCCGGAAAATGGATCTCCTGAATATCGGAGAAAGACACGGATATCTGGGCAAGATCGGTACGAACCATCAGGGCTGGTTCAATAACCTTGCCAGTGAGAATGTCCCCATTGCTCATGATAAAGGAATCAGTGGCGGCTGGCGAATTCAAAAAACCCAGTTCCATTGGGGATTTCCGGAGCAGGATATATCGGATCTTCTCCTTGCGAATGGGGACTTCAGCCCCCGCTCCCGGCAGACGGATGTTGATGAAACGGTCGGTCACAATCCCTTTCAGCCGGTTGGCATTGATCGTGACGATTGTTTCGCTAGCTTTATCGGTTCCCTCGAAAGAGGCTCCCGCGCATTTCCGCAGCGGGACAAGGACTTCTCCGTAGGGCGTGGTCAGATGAAGAAGCTCATTGGTGACTTCACCCTTTAGAACATCGTTGTTAGTGAAGTAAATGATATCCTCTCCGGTCAGACGCTGCATTCCAAAGAGGATGTTCATAGTGGTGACTCCGGTGGCGGAACCGGGGGGATTCTCTTGAGCACACACGGGAAGACACAGCAATAGTACCAAGCATGGGAGTCGGGGGAGAGTTTTGGAGTGTTTGCTTGGGCTCATAAATGTCACCCGTAAGTGTGAATGGAGGGGGGCGGTAGAGCCACCCCCTTTAACAACTTAGTGTCATCCTTCCTCATCATACTTTGTTTTTATTATTTGTACGACTGAAGGGTGGTTACTTTTTCACCTCCAACTCCTTGATGCGGATGTTACGGAAAGCGACTTCCTCATCCACATGGTGATTCTGGACACCGATATAACCCTTAAGGGCACGGTTGCCGGTGTAGTCCCCCACCTTCTCGCCATTCATCCACACCTGGTAATGTTGCCCCTCGGCACGGATCTTCATCTCGTTCCACTCACCAATTGGCTTCGAGTTAGTTTTGGATGCTCTAAAAAAACTGTATAAAGATCCAGTGCCATCAAGCCCCGCCGCATCACAGATCTGAATTTCATACCCTTCATGAACTGCTCCCCAGGGACCCAGCTTGTTCTGGTCTGGGTGATTGATCTTGGGCAGGTTGGGGAAACGGATGAACACACCGCTGTTGGTATCGGGTATCTTAGCCTTCCATTCGAGGGTCAACTCGAAGTCCGCGAATTGACGGTCATAGAAAAAGGTCATCCCCATACCCCCCATGGCCACCATGCTCTTTTCAACGGGATCGATCTTGAAATAACCAGGGCCAGTATGGCCCCAACCATCCATGCTGCTTCCATCGAAGAGAACGATTTCATCTGAACAGTTTCCGGTGATACTCAACAGGAGGAGAATCCCCGTTAGAACAACATAACCCTGACCTCTTGATGACAAATGCACCCAACTGGCGAAACGCATGGTGAGAGACTCCTTTTGACCATATGGATTCAGATAAGGGATGACAGGACTGCCATCCCGCTGCACAATCCCCACAAGTGTCAATGCCCAGCGTGTGGCGTCAAGTCCTTTCGAACCTTCGAATCTTGTAATAGAGGGCAATTATCTGGTTGTGTAGAGGAGGTCAGGTCATGAGTCAAGTATCGATTGGGGTCAACATGGAGTTTGTCCGTCATGAGGACAAGTCGTTTGAGTGGGGAGTCGAGAAGGCAGCCGAATTGGGATATGAGTATGTGGAACCGATGGTACACTTGGGGCGTGAACTGCTTAGCGAGGCGGGCTATTTCCATAGTGTCTCCATGCTTGATGATCCCTACCGTGTTAAACGGGTTTGTGAAAAAGCCGGGGTTAAGCTTTCAGGGCTGTCGGCGCATTGTCCCCTCTGTAAACCTGAGATCAGCACTGAATATCTCAAGCAGGCTGTCCGATTCGCCTATGAGACGGGAGCACCTGTGATTAACACCGATGAGGGGCCTAAGCCCAAGTGGACTACCGAGGAGGAGGATTTTGTTCTTATGCGTTATGTCCTGCGCGAAGCATCCTTCATGGCCGAGAGCCGTGGGATTCTCATTGGCCTGGAACCTCACCAGCAGTACAGCACACACCCGGATGGCCTCGACCGGATCTATTCCCTAGTCAAAAGTCCTGTGATCGGCATCAACTTCGACACTGGTAACAGCTACATTGGCGGTCAGGATCCTTATCAATGGCTGGAGCGGGTGAAAGACCGCTTGGTGCATCTCCATGCCAAGGATATCTCAGTGCGGCAATCGGATTCTGAACGTGGGAAAGTGACTGGAACTCCGGTCGGTTGCGCCTGTGGAGATGGTGTCATCGACTGGAAGCGGGTCATCGAAATCCTCAAGACTGCCCCACGGGATATGGTGATGTCCGTGGAATGCGGGACCGTGGAACAGGCGGAGAGGAGCGTGAAGCATCTGAAGGGGTTGTTGTAGGGTAGACAATCCAATCAGGGAGACTTGATGAAAATGAAGAACACACTCTACTACGGTGACAACCTGGAGATTCTCTGAAGATATATATAGGATGAATCGATGGATTTTATGTATCTCGACCCACCCTTTCATAGTGATCAGAGTTACAATGTGCTCTTCAAAGTTCAGGATGGAACACGAGCTGCCTCTCAAATACGAGCTTTTGAGGATATCTGGAGGTGGGATCAAGAAGATGAGGAGGTATTCAAGGATATAGTAACTTCTGGGGGGAAGGTGGCTGATTGTATGGAGGCCTTCCGTAAGTTCCTGGGTTCTTGTGACATGTTGGTCTATCTGGTGATGATGGCTCCCCGTTTGGTCGAACGACACGGGGTTATGAAATCTACCGATTCGATCTATCTCCACTGAGATCCGGCTGCCTCCCATTATTTGAAAGCATTCCTGGATGCGGTCTTCGGAGCAAAGAATTTCAAGAACGCAATCATCTGGAAGAGGACTCCCTCGAAAGGTCTTCAAACTCGCAGGTTGGCATCCAATCAAGATGTTCTCTTGGGATATCAGAAGTCAGTGGAAAGTGAATGGAATCTTGAATCATCCTTTGTTCCCCATGACTTGAATCGACTTGATGAGAAAACGGCGGGTAAATACTGTCACCGAGATTCAGACGGACGTCTTTACCAGTTAGACAACCTGATCAATCCTAACCAAAATCGGCCCAACCTGACCGGCTAGTTCATGGGTATCACAAAGGTGTGGCGATGGACCAAGGAACGGATGACGGATACATACAAGAAAGGATTAGTTGTCCAACCGAGTCCAGGAGCAGTTCCTCGTCTTAAGAGCTACCTTGATGAAAAGCGAGGAGGTCCCTTAGGGGATGTTTGGAGTGATATCCCTCCCATAAATTCCCAAGCCGCTGAACGTTTGGGCTATTCCACAAAAAAAAACGGACAGCTTCTAGAGCGGATCATCAAGCTTTCCAGCAATCCGGGTGATGTGGTCCTCGATCCAATCTGTGGTTGTGGCACCACAGTAGCGGTAGCTCAGAAGCATGGACGAAGCTGGATTGGAATTGATATCACTCATCTGGCCATCTCCCTTATAAAAAAGAGGTTGTTCGACTCCTATGGGGAAGAGGTCAAGTACAAGGTGATTGGAGAGCCAGTCTCGCTTCAAGATCCCACTAAGTCGATGTGGCAGGAAGCCTTGGAGGCCGGTTTCTTACGTTCGGAAACATGGAACCTTAAATACCCCAAAATCCAGATTTTGATGGTGAAGGAGCTCCTTGAGAGAAAGCAAATCGATATGCCTCCACGGCGTTATATCGATACAACTTTTCAGAAGGCACCGAGTTCTAGAGGAAGAGGAGGAGCCCAAAATTATCCTTCGGGAGAAAGATGCCACTCCATCTTTGTCCATATCTGGCTTAGAACCTGTGAGGCCTAATGCAGTTCTTTGAACTTGAGATTGCGGAATTCAATCCGATAACCCTCTCCCTCTACCCCAACACGGCCTTTCGGACTGCCACACTCTCCAACCTGGCATGTGACAGCCCCATTGACCCACAGTGTCAAGGTCTTACCCTTCGCCGTAATTTCAATTGTATTCCATTCACCCGCGGGTTTTACCCGGCCATTTACCACTTCCTTATCGGTGGTGAAAAACTTCTTGTTTCCATCCGGTCCAGGTGTTTCCCCGAAAAGGTAACCACCAAAGCTATCGCCAATCTGGGCTTGGTGCCAGAACGTGCCATCCTTGGAATTCCGCACATAGATGCCGCTGTTGTAACCAGATTTCCCTCCAACCTTGGTAAAACGGAACTCGGCATGGAATACCGCGTCACCGATCTCCCGGTCGAACAACAGCATATCGTGCCCTCCTTCACCATCGCAAACCAGGACTTTTCCAGAACCCTCCACCCGCCACTGGGGTTGTCCGAGTGGGTCGCCAGGAGGAACCGGCACCCGTGACCAACCCGTCAGTTCTGCTGGCGGCATGATGTCCTCCCAGCCCGATGGATCTGCCTCCAAGGCACTTGGGACTTGATCCGCAGCCGCCCATTGTCCAGCCACCATGATCGTTAACAACAGCAAAACAAATTTCATTTGGAAATCCCCCTAATGGAGAGTGTTCTGGACATCTATCATGAAACAGAATCGTTATAGATCCTTGTGATGTCAAGCCATTTCTGAACCTTACTTGGTTTTCCTCTGTGCATACCGGTACTTTGTGGCCAATTGCCCCTGAACAATACCGCAACATCCGCCAAAGACTTACTCTCTAGCGCCATGGAAAATTCAATTAAGAGAGGAACAAACCACTAATAGCACTGGAGGTTTGCTGATGATTGTAGGACGTTAGGAAGCGAATTCATATAGACAAAGAGGAACAATGTTCAAATAGTTTTTCTTGGATTTCCTCTTGGCGGGGAGTAGACTTGTATTGTGATTGGATAAGGCATGGAAGGATTGGAACAAATCGAATATATCTTGTACCACCTCATATGCCTTAAATCCTTTAATTGTTCGATGCTGCGAGATAATAGAACATGAACAGAGCCCCATCAGCTGAAGTGAAACTAGAAGCTGTCGTCAAAGGTGCTCGTTCGATTCTGGAGAGGAAAACGTTTGCCGAGTCCGCACGTGCCATTTTCGATCAATGCCGGAAAATGACCGGAGCGATTGCTGGTTATGTGGCGTTGCTGAGTGAGGATGGACATGAGAATGAAGTGCTCTTTCTGGAGTCTGGCGAATTACCATGCAGCGTGGACCCAGCACTACCCATGCCTATTCGGGGACTTCGTGCCATTGCTTATGAGACACATAGTGCTGTATTCGAGAACAATTTTTTGAACAGCGAATGGGTCAAGTTCATACCTGAAGGCCATGCTCCGTTACACAATGTGTTATTCGCTCCCTTGAACATTGAGGGAAAAACAGTTGGAATAATGGGTCTGGCCAACAAACCCACTGATTTTACGGATGAAGATGCTGACATCGCATCCGTTTTTGGAGAATTGGCAGCCATCGCCCTGATGAACAGCCGTTATCTCGATCTTCTGACAGAAAAAACTATGTCTTTGGAGCAGGCCCTTTCAGAAGTCAAAACACTTCGTGGCCTGCTCCCCATGTGTTCCCGCTGTAAAAAGATCCGGGATGACGAGGGAATATGGACAAAACTTGAGGCGTATATTACCAGTCACACTGGTACTCTTATCAGCCATGGATTATGTCCCGACTGCTTAAGGGAATTATTTCCGAGTCAAGCGGAATTAATCCTCAAACGATCAAGTTCCTCCAAGTAAATATGACCACTCTACTGCATTTTATAAAGTGGTCACAAACTCATTTAGGATACAGGCGCCATCCCATCACACAGCTATACAGAACCTCATTGTGTAATATATCAAGATACAGCATTTCATATCCCTCGTAATCGAGCCCTTTCGTGTAGTCTGAACCGGATGGGCTATCATCCAAAGAAGTGGCCGGAGCTATCTGAACCGGTTCAATTTGAGTGTCTTCATGCCACTTATTCCAGGAAGTTACGAAGAGAAGGTGGCCCAGGCTCGGATCGGTTCTTTCAAGCGCGGACTTAAGAAGAGCACGGAAAAGGGAGCCGGGTTCCTTGTCCGGAGCGAGCCGCCGGGATACCGGAGGGTGCCCCTCACGTACCCCCTTGTCGTTAAAACCCGGAGTGATCGAGGGCGCATCACCCACGCCGGCTCCCCAGGCGAGCGCCCTTGGGTCACCCTGTCATTTAGGTTGGAAATTGGCCGTAAATTGGTCAAATTGTGATGAGTATCACGGACAAGCACTACGTGGGTCTCTCGGAGAAGGAAAAACTCCAGCTGATGCGCAACTAGGTGTTCTGTCTTATCGACAAGAGGCTGAGGGACCTTTGCCAAAAAAGGCAGAGTAGTGGTATGCCAGCCAATGTGGTCCATCTCGACCCTCGAGGAAATACAAGGGGAATTCGTGAATCTGGTAACTCTGGAAGAAGCGAGCCGGTTTTACCTGAAATAACCCAATCCTTTCAGCATCTGTGTAGTGCTTTCATCAAGATTGGCTTCTCCATTTTCAGGGACAGCTTCCTCCGGTGTAAAATCACCAGTCCAGGGGACAAGGAGGCTGCTGAGCTGTTGTGCGGTGAACACCTCTTTACCGGCGATATTGTCTATCTCTCCAAGGTCTGTTTTCAGGTTGTAGATTTCCTCGGCTCCAGTCTTGATTGTCCTAATGTATTTCCGGCTTTCGGTCCGCACTCCCGCCAGATCGAGGAACGCTTCAGGTGCATAGGTTCCCAATAGGATGGCCCGGTGGGTGTCCTTTGGCATTCCATGGATCTCTGGAAGAAGGCTTGTCCCTCTTGGCTGGATGGGAACCTTGATTCCAAGCAAATCCCAAAGCGTCGGAGCGATATCCGAAAGCGCCGCAAGCCCTTCAACACATATTCCCTTGCCGGATTCCGAAGGGAAACAGAAGATCAAGGGAACGTGAATCAATGGATCATATAGCTGATCCACATGTCCGAAATGATCATGTTCACCCAGACTCTCACCATGATCGGATGTCAAGATTAAAAAAGTCCGGTCGAGAAGCCCCTTCTCCTGAAGAGTATGAACCAACTTACCAATTTCACCATCCACATATTCGACCTCGTGCGCATAATTACGCTGGGATTCCTCGGGAGTAAGAACCATGGAAAGGATACAAGTGACGGAGGCATCCATGGGTTGATCGCTTTCTGAGAAAAGGGCGATTTCAGCATCCTTCGTGGAGGTGCTTCTAATCTCATGTTTCCATCCCTCTCCATGGATTTCGCGGAATCCCACCGGTCTGGGATGCGCATCCAATCCACGCAGACGGAATTCCCGTTCCCCAGATAGCCGTAGAGGGTTCATTCCAGGCTTTAGCATCATTTTGAAGGAGACCGCAATATCACGGTTGATATCGATCGTTGCCAGGGTACGAGTTCCCGTTCGGATATCGACTGGACAGGGGGATCCTCCATGTTCAAGATAGGGCTCATGTGGATCGCAGTAATGGATGAAAGCAAAGAAAGGTTCCCTCGGGTCCATCAACAAGTCGTCAAAAACACGGCGGTTAACCTCATCGGCGGAAATCAACCAAGGTGGCGGGATCCGGTCTCGATAGACTTCAAAACCCTGGTCAAAATGGAATTTGTGCCGTAGGACCTCCATGCTAATACAACCATAGGTCGCAAGTCCTGTGTATAGCATGGTCTCCGCCAAACACAATTCTTGCCTCGACAAGGATTGTCCATTATTCCGTACCCCCA
>CAZORO010000006.1:10641-20183 GCA_964581845.1 uncultured bacterium | reverse complement strand
GCCCGGTGATTGGAATGTGGGTATATGCCTGTTTGAATAGAATCCCCTGCGTGGCTAATCCATCAATCGCTGGAGTTTTGACTCCCTTGGCCCCGTAACACCCCAAGTGGTCCGCGCGCAGTGTGTCAATTACAATCAAAATAATATTATGGTCCTCAAAAGGATTTGCTTCGGTGGCAAGTAGACTTATATCGGTAAGCTGTATTTCTGGATTTGACAGTTCCTCTTTCGTGGATGGGTTGAGAAAATACAGGTCCACTAAACGATGAGCGAACCCGGCAAGGTTCACCTCAAATTCCAAATGATTGTTGTTCTTTCTGATCTGTGGTGAAAGGGATTGGATATCGCATAAGGGTTCACGGATGAAGAACTTGAGGGGACTGTTGTCTCCAATATCCAATCCAGCCAGTGGGACTACTTTCCACGATAGAAGAGCTCCGGGTGGAATATGGGCGGGTAGGCGGAGACACGATCCTGGAGAAAGCAGAGCCCGTTCCGGGTTTCCACCAGAAATACTCTCTTGGTTGGGAGGCTCCTTGCTGGATGATTGAAAGGTAATGGATGTGAATCGTGGCGGAATGAGAGGACTGGCATTGGTTCCTTCGTTAGGTGATGGGTGACCCACCCGGATCTTTGTGAAAATCAGCAGATTCTCGATGAATCTTATTTTTTCTTGAGGGAGTTGGATGCGAATCTCACTGCTTGCGGGCTGAATTTTAATCACACCCAAGCTCTTGTCATTCAGGAGAAGTTCGAGATCCTGGATTTGGTTTTCCCCTTCATGGGTGGGCTGCCGGTGGAAGGTCATTGTCAAACCTGGTTTTGGATCGAAACAGTAAAAAGTGAGTTCGGCTCCATCGAATGGAATACGCCCTAATCCAGGAAGAACGTTGGACCAACCGGATAAGATCCGGGAATCGGCCACTTCCTCCAATAGATCGACTGCATGAGTCTCCTTCAGGATTACTCCTTTCCCCATGCGGACAGGGTAAAGAGATGGCTGGTTTGCAGAGAAAAAAAAGTACACCCCCATGCCTAATAGAACCGCGGCACACACAGTCAGCCCAAGTGGATGGTGTTTATACAGGCTTTTCAAAATGACACACCTCATGTTCAGGATCCACGAGACAGGCGTAGCTGCCAGGTATCATTATGATGATGGGCTTCATCCGAACGCCCCCCAAACAGAGTGAAAACTTCTGTCCCCGGATCAAAGGCCATCCCCTCGAATCCGCCTCTCCTGCCCGGGGAGGAAGGATCTTTTTCATGGACCAAAGTCCAACACTCCTCATGCAGATCAAATAGCCACAGATCCTCGAAGCGCTGGCTGAGCTGTCCACGTACTCCACCATAGAGCACAACCATGTGTTCTTTTGGATGGAGGGCATGGGCGGGACGTACACGAGCTGAGGGATGTATTTCTGTCACGATTTCGCGCCATTCGTTGGATTTGAGATCCAAGATCCAGGTATCATCGAAGAAGCGGGGACCCGCGCCACCTCCAAAAAAGAAGATTTTCCGTTCCTCTGGATCCAGAGCGATGGTTATGGACTCACGCGGTGCTGGGCCGGGAGGAAGATTCATTCTCCTCCAAGTGGAAGTCTCTGTGGAGA
Organism: uncultured bacterium; assembly: GCA_964581845.1. Classification (GTDB taxonomy): domain Bacteria; phylum Hinthialibacterota; class Hinthialibacteria; order OLB16; family OLB16; genus OLB16. The sequence goes on along the minus strand of CAZORO010000006.1, from coordinate 18,570 downwards.
ACTCCCAGGTTCCACGCTCCAGGAAAAGGAGGAACCGGTCATTGCAGGAATCGAATACCATCGCCGCATCAGCGGCGGGTGGTGGTATCTCTCCAGCGCTGTTCTTCACCTCCATCCAGGTCAGGGTCTGAGCGTTCAGAAGCCAGGTGTCATTGAGAAGAATGAAGTTCCCCTGATCATCCATGCCCGCTCCCCCCCAGAGAAGAACCGTCCCCTTTTCTGGGTCACAGGCAAGTGGGATGTGACAGCGTGGCATGGGAGATCGTTCCGGGATACACCTGCTCCATGTATGGTTGGTAGGATCCAACAAATGGATCGCGTTATCGAGTCCTTGAAACTCCTTGTCGCTCTCATCCCATACCTCTCCCCCAAACACCAATACTCTGCCGCTATCCAGCCCCAATGTGGCATGTGTGGTTCTCGGTAGAGGTGGCATCCGGGTCTCGATCCGGGTCCATCGCGCTTTCCAATCCGAAGGGGGAGAAGAATCTCGCGGGGGAACTGAGTTTCGTTCCCAGAGCGAACTGATGACCTCCCGGTCGGTGGTTACAACACGCGGACCATTGTGATCAAAGATCCAACCCTTAGGCCCTTGGGGGGACCAACTGGTCCAAAAAAGCCCATTACGCGCTGAAAACAGGTGCTCTGGCAAGTTTCCCGGTAAACGTTTGGGAGGTTCGATAGGCTGGTATACCTCCACATGGATATCCAGCAACTTCCGTGAAAGCCAGGCCAAAAATCCAGGACCCACAGCCGGCTGGCCCTCCTCCGATCCAACTCCGCCCCAGTGAGTTATATAACCCTTTTTCCAGAGACCTATATCCCAATCCTGCCCACTGAACTCGCTCCAGGCCGTTCCGAATCCTCCCAAGGCAACATCGAGAATCCATCCGCGTGGGGCCTCCCTTAAGGTGAATGTTCCAGTTTCTGTTCGAAGACGGACACGGGCTGTCGTGGATGTTTCTTCGATCCATGCGGCTTTTTTTTCCCAAAGAGCGGGGGAATCACGTGGTGTGGCTTCTCCGCAAAGAGGAAATGATTGGTGACCATCAAAATGGATCAGTTTACGTTTCCCATCCTCAATAAGAACTACGATGCTGAAAGGGCTTCCCGCGGAGGAATCTGAACACAAGACTTGGGCATACCACGGGGGGCATAAGGTCAGCAGAAATAAGGCCGCAAGACTCCGAATCATTCCTGTCTTGTTCTTAAATCCTTTCATTGTGGAGGATTCAGGTCCCGATTGGGAAGTGAAGCATTTCTTCACGAAATGACGACACTTGATCCATGGGGCAATCCCAGCTTCACTCAGCCCCTTGTAAACCTTTTGTACATACCCTCTTGTCAACCATTATGAGCATCTTGCTGGACACTTCTATCCCTTGATCCCGGTCAAAGCGATCCCTTCGATGAAATACCGCTGGGCAAGGAAGAAGAGGACCAATAGTGGCAGGAGCATCATGGTGGAGACTGCCATGAGCAAGGCCCACTCCGCGCCATGCTCCCAAACAAAACTTTGCAACCCAAGCGCCAATGTTTTCTTATCCTCGCTGCTCAGATAAATGAGCGGCCCCATGAAATCATTCCAGGTTCCCATGAAGGTGAAAACCCCCACGGTCGCAAGAGCTGGTTTTGAGAGCGGCAGGATGACATGCCAGTAGGTCAACAACCGGGGGCAGCCATCCACCCGCGCGGCATCCTCGAGATCGACTGGGATCGTGAGGAAAAACTGACGCAGCAGGAAAATGTAGAAAGCATTGCCAAAGAAGGCGGGAACAATCAGCGGCAGAAAGGTGTTCACCCACCCAAGTTCCTTGAAAAGCAGGAAGACCGGGATCATGGTCACCTGTCCTGGAAGCATCATGGTCGCTAGAAGAATGACAAAGAGGGGATTCCTTCCGGGCCAACGCAGCCGTGCGAACGAGTAAGCCACCAGGGAGGAGGAGATGAGCACGCCGAGGATATTGAAACCCGTGATAAACACTGTGTTCCAGGCATAAGTCCAGAAAGGAATCGCCTTGACCGCATTGGGATAGTTCGACCATAAGACTGGCTCGGGAATCCACTTGGGCGGAAAGACGAAAATCTGTGACTCCGCCTTGAGAGAGGTGGAAACCATCCAGAAGAAGGGCACCAGGAAGACCGCCCCCAGAAGGCAGAGCAGGCTGTAAACAAGGAGCTGATGAAGGAGTGGCCTCATCTCAGCGCCCCCCCTCGCCCGATTCGTAATAGACCCATCTTTTCGAGAGCCTCATCTGGAGCAGGGTTAACAACAACACCACCGCGAAGAGAATCCAGGCCATCGCCGAGGCATACCCCATCCGGAAGAATTGGAAGGCCATCCGGAAAAGATAGAGGGCATAAAAAAGAGTGGAGTCGAGTGGCCCGCCATTCGTCATCACATAAGCTTGGGTGAAGACCTGGAAGGAGCTGATCACTCCGATCACCAGGTTGAAGAAGATGGCTGGTGAGATGAGAGGAATCGTGATGTAGAGGAATTGATGAACCGGTTTGGCTCCATCGATGGTCGCGGACTCATAGAGATGACGGGGGATGCCCTGAAGCGCCGCGAGGAAGATGATCATACCACCACCGATTCCCCACAGGCTCATCACCACAATGGCGGGTTTCGACCAGGCCGGATCGGACAACCAGCCGGGTCCTCGCAAGCCCACCTTGGCCAGGCTCGTGTTCAACAGGCCATACTCCGAGTTGAGGATCCACATCCATAGCACTGAAACCGCGACACCCGAAATCACCGAGGGGAGGTAAAAGATTGTGCGGAAAAGGCTGATGCCACGAACCGGCTGGTTGAGAAGAATGGCCAGGAGCAATGCTCCGATGATTGCAAGAGGCACATGGAAAAGGGCATAGAAACAAGTGTTCCAGAGACTCTTCCAGAAAAGGGGATCTGCACTCACCAGGTCCCGGTAGTTCGTCAATCCCACCCAGCGAGCCGGGCTGAGGACACGGTAATCACAGAAGCTGAAAAAAAAGGAAAGAATGATCGGACCTGCAGTAAAGATGAGGAATCCCACGATCCAAGGAGAGGCAAAGAGATAACCTTCGATGGCCTCTTGCCGGGTTGGCGAGTAACCCAGCCTGCCACGCCGCGCTAGCATCACCCAAGCTATCAGGGAGGCCACCACCAAGAGCGCCATGCATACCGAAACAATCCCCCAATTCACAAAGGGGTAATTGGTGTGGGCATAGTATTTGTCCAAGATGGCCTGAGACTCAGCCACTGCGTCATCCAAAGCCTGGCGAGGTGTTTTCCGACCAAAAACAGCTGCCTCGCTCATCCTCTCAACTACTCTGAAGATTTCCTCGGTAGCAGGAGTCTTGGGGAGGAAATGGCTCTTGGACATCAACCGTGCACAGACTTGCCAGCCCTCCGGCATGGAGGGGAGGAGCCCCTCGATCACCGATTTCCTGACTGGGAGATTCGAAGTTTTCGCCAACTCCAATTGGGACTCATGGGAGGAGATGAAACGGATGAAGGCCCAAGCCTCCTCGGGATGCTGGGAGAAACGTGGGATCACCAGAGCGAATCCCCCGCTCCAGGTGCTCTCTTCTCCTCCCTCCGGAACTGGCACCGGCGCGGTACCATATTCGAGACCGGGGGCGAACCGGCGTAATGTCTCCAACTCCCAGCTGCCATCCACCATCATGGCCACCTTACCGGAGATGAAGGGATTCTGAGCATCGGGACCGAAACCGGTACTGAAGCTAGTGAGCATCTGGATGTTGAGTTTACGCGCGAACTTGACAATCCACTCCAAGGTTTTCAGCGCCTCCGGAGAGTTGAATATCGCGCGCCGTCCATCCTCCGAGAGGAAGCGAACCCGGTTCTGGTAGGCATAAATGAAGAAATAGCTGTTGCCCCACAGAGGATAGAATCCAATTCTCTCATAACGGCCTTGGGCATCCCGCCGGGTCAAGCGGTCAGCATATTCCTCCAACTCGTCCCATGTCCTGGGTGGATGGTTAGGATCGAGTCCCACTTCCCGGAAAGCGGCCTTATTCCAGTAGAACACCCGGTCATCGGTGTTGATTGGGATCCCCCAGATGTGTCCATCAAAATGACACTCCTCCCAACAGGAATCCAGGAACTCTTCGCCTTGGATACCATCCCTAGATACAAGATCTTCTAATGGAGTGAAGGCATTCATGACCGCCCAGTTGGCGATAAAGGGACGGTTGAAGACAGCCACATCCGGCGGAATCCCTCCAGCCACGGCGGGAAGTAACTTCTGATTCATATTGGAAACCTGGAGTGTTTCCACGCTGATATGGGGATGGAGGGCTTCAAACTTGCGGCAGAGCCCTTCCAGGATGGCACGGTGTTGGCGGGTCCACTCAAACCAGAAACGAATCTGAACCTTGCCTGTATCCGCGCCAGCGGAGATACCGTGGGCGCTGATGAGAAATAAAACCAGTATCCGGAGCAGCATCCTGTTCGATATATCTCCAGGAGTGGAATTAAGTTGGGAATCCCCAAAAACAGGAAAGTCTATGCAGGATTGTGGTTGTGGACTACCCCATCCTAAACCATGCTTGGAAGAGGAAGGGTTTTCATGGAATCATCTCTTGACAGGTTTTTCAGTCGATGCCAAGAAAGAGTCCAGTGTGAACACTGAAACCTCCCTCTCCACCCTTGCTGCTCAGTTCTTCGCCAGGAAGGGGATCCTTTCAAAGAGTCTCCCGCGTTATGAGTTCCGGGAGGAACAGCTTCAGATGTCTCAGGCGGTCGCCGAAGCGATCGAGGGAAAAAAAATCCTCCTGGTGGAAGCGGGCACGGGTGTCGGAAAGTCCTTGGCCTACCTGGTTCCGGCAATTCTCAAGGCTGTCCGTGATCACCAACGGGTTTTTGTGGCTACCGGGACCAAGACACTTCAACACCAGCTCATGGAAAAGGAGCTCCCTTTTCTCAAAAGGCACTTGGGAGTCTCTTTCAGTTATGCCCTTTGTGTCGGTTCGGAAAACTATTTGTGCGAGAGACGGTTGGCGGGGGCGCTGCTTCCCGGGCAGGAGGAGTTATTCCCCAAGGGCAACGAGTTCAAGGCTTTGGAGGAGTGGGTGGAACGGACACCCCATGGATTACGTTCGGAACTCGATTTCCCCCTCTCCAACTCATCCTGGTACCAGGTATGCCGTATCCCTGAGCTTTGCGCTGGACAGAATTGCGGGAAGTGTGGAGATTGTTTCTTCCAACGCGCGCGGGGCCGGATGGCCCACTCCGAAGTATTGGTGGGAAACCATCATATCCTCTTCGCCAACCTCATGGCCGGCTGGGAATACCTTCCGGAGTGCGAGTTGCTGGTGGTCGATGAGGCGCATAATCTGGATACCAATGCCTCCGAATGTTTGGGGATAGAGTTTTCTCAACGGGCCTTCCACCGGGTGTGGGAGGGGTTGCGTGGGGTGGAGGGGAGCAACTGCCTGATCGGCTCGCTGCTGGAGATACCCATTGAGCAACGGTTAGGTGTCTTGGAGCAAATACGAGGAGCCGAACACCGCTTCCTTGAGACCATGAAGTGGTTTCACGATCAGGTACTCCAGGGCCAACAGCGTGTGAGTGTTCCCCAGGAAACCGCCAGACTGGGACTGGAACACTTCATGGAGCCACTTTCACAAGCTGTCTCGGCTTTGAGACTGGTGACCAGGAAGCTGGAGCGGGAGGAACTCAAGGTCGAGTGTGAGGGGTATGCCTCGCGTCTCGACCGTGCCCTCTCCGACGCCAGACGGATTATCGAAATGAACGAGAAGGATCCCTGGCTACTCTGGTGTGAGGAGATCCTTCTGCGTGGAAAGTCTCACCCGGATGGTTATCCGGCCGCCGCTTTCCATGCCACCCCTATCGAGCCGGGTGAGATTTTACAGGAATCGCTCTACCCAGCTTTCAGGGCCTCGATCCTCGTTTCCGCCACACTCTCCACCGGTGGCCATTTCAACTACATCCAGTCACGTTTGGGGGCATCTGGTTCAGAAACTCTCAGCCTCCACTCACCCTTCGACTATAAGAACCATCTTCTCGTTTACTCTCCATCGCATCTACCGGAACCCACTCAGTTTGAGGAGTATACCATTTCGGTTACAGAACAGATTGTGGATCTGGTCTCCATGGTTCATGGAGGGACCTTTGTCCTGTGCACGAGTTACCGCATGCTGAATGCCCTTTATGAACTCTTCAGGACCAAAGTCTCCTGTGTGGATTACTCAACATATCATCGCGAGAGATCCTCACACAGGAAGAAAAGTGTTCTTGTGTTGCGCCAAGGCGAGAGTTCACGTGAGAAGCTTCTCGAGGCCTTTAAGAAAGCGGATAAGGCGGTCCTCTTCGGCGCAACGACTTTCTGGCAGGGAGTGGATGTCCCAGGACAGGACTTGGAGATGGTGATCATCACTCGGCTTCCCTTCCAGATGCCGGAGGATCCCATCCTGGAGGCCAAAGTCCGGTTGTGTAGAGAAAAGGGAGGCGAACCCTTCAACCAGATACAGGTCCCCTATGCAGTCATGCAGTTCCGTCAGGGAGTGGGAAGATTGATCCGCAGCAAGACCGACCATGGAGTGGTTGCCATCCTAGATTCACGTATCATCACTAAACGTTATGGACAAGAGTTCCTGAGCGCCATACCCAAGTGCCCGGTGACAGACAAGTTGGAGGACGTCAAGACCTTCCTCACGACAAAGGTCATGGAATAGCCCTTGCCGCTTGGAGGTGCTTTGGGACACAATGTGGCCAGCTTCAAGAAAGCCTTGACAGGAGCTGCCATGAACCTACGGGAAGAGTGTGAAGAACCAAAGAGCCAGGATGCGATGACCTCGCGTCTTCTGAAAGCACGTACCATCGTAATCGCGGATGAGGTTAACCACGAGCTGGCGGAGCGTGTGATATCCCAATTGTTGGTCTTGGACACGGAATCCCATGATCCCATCCGGATGATTCTGACGACTAATGGAGGTCACATCGAGTCCGGCTTCGCCATTTACGACATGATGCGTTTCGTCGAATCGGAAATCATCGTGGTGGGTGCGGGCTGGGTGGTTAGCATGGGGGTACCGATCCTCTTTGGTGCACGGAAAGAGAATCGGCTGTCTCTTCCTAATACACGTTTTATGCTCCATCAGCCCATTGGAGGGGTTGGTGGACAGGCTACTGATGTCCGGATCGCCGCCCAGGAGATTATCAAGATACGTGAACGTATCAACCGGTTGGTCTCTGAGGAAACAGGGCAACCTATGGAGAAGGTGGCTGCGGACTCGGACCGCAATTTTTGGCTATCCGCGGATGAAGCCCTTGAGTATGGCATCATCTCCCGGATCATCCGTTCCGCCAAGGAGATCCGTAAGGGTTGATTTTCTCTATCTTACGTCCCATTTGCGAGGTCGTATGGAGCACGTTTACAACCTGTTGATAAGTTGGGGATCGATCAATTCACGGTATGGTTACATGAATAGGACAGGATTTCGTGAAGATAGTTCAGATTACCTCACAAAGGCCAGGAAAAAGCAAGATTACCAATAACATCAATAAGAATCGGTCTGCATCTTGACACTATCTGAACAGGTTTGCGCTTGAATCCTCAGCTAATCTCTTCCCATGAAACCCATGTGTAAGACTTGGATTTCATTCATACAGTCCGTCTGGCCTGTTGATAAACTGTGAGAATTACCCTCCCCCGAAAAGCCGGTCTAGTTTTTTCCTCGCCTCCTCGGAGCTTTGTTGTTGAGCCGAGGTTCCCTGTTTTGCATGGATCTCAAACTCTTCACAGAAATTAGCTCGTTCCCGTTCCCGGACGATCTCGGTTCCGGGAATCCTACATTCGTTGTGGTAGCGGGTATCATGATGTTTGCAGTTCGCGCAGGAGCGAATATCCCAGCCACATTTTGCACAGGTCTCCGCCCTGCCAGGTTGAGAGTCCCCTT
>CAZORO010000006.1:5091-10631 GCA_964581845.1 uncultured bacterium | reverse complement strand
AGTTCCAACAGTTTCCTTCGATCCTGGCCATAATGACAAATTTATGGAACTGGCCCCCAGTTCCGTCAAGACCCGTGATCACCCCTATTCCTCCCCTCTACACGGAAGATTATGGTACCCTTTATCCATGCAAAGTCCGATTCCGGAAACCGCCATCCTTCTCATGTCTTGCCCCGACCAGAAAGGATTGGTCGCCAAGGTGGCCCAGTTCCTGTATGAAAATGGGGCTAACATTGTCCATGCCGATCACCATGTTGATCCCGAGGCTTCAATTTTCTTCATGCGGGTCGAGTGGGATGTGGCTCAGTTTAGCCTTTCGAGAGAGGAGTTTCCTGCGCGTTTCAACACACTGGTCGAACCCTTGGGAATGGAATGGTCACTCCATTACTCCAGCCAAGTTCAACGATTGGCCATTCTCGTTTCACGCCAGGACCATTGTCTGATGGACCTGCTCTGGCGTTATCGAGCCGGTGAGCTCCAGTGTGAAATCCCGTTGTTGATCTCCAACCACATGGAGTATGGCTTATTAGCCAGAGAATATGGGATGGATTTCCGTTTCATCCCGATCACCCCCGAAACCAAGAGTTCACAGGAAGAGTTGGAGATTCAACTTTTGCATGATTACAGGATCGACCTAGTAGTGCTGGCTCGGTATATGCAAATCCTTTCGCCAAAGTTCGTACATACATTTCCACGCCGGATCATCAATATCCATCACTCCTTCCTCCCCGCCTTTGTGGGGGGGAATCCTTACAGGAAGGCTTACGAACGTGGCGTCAAGCTCGTGGGGGCCACCAGTCATTATGTGACTGAGGAGCTCGATCAGGGCCCTATCATCGACCAGGATGTCGTCCGGGTGAGCCACCGCGATACTCTGGATGACTTGATCCGCAAGGGACGGGACCTGGAGAGGCAGGTGCTAGCACGCGCGGTAAGGGCACATCTGTTGCATAATGTTCTCTGTTATGCCAACAAGACAGTTGTATTTGGATGAGAATACATGGGGAAGTTTTCCCCATTTTTATCCGGAGCAGTTTCTGGGACGATGCCGCATTCTCCCCCCACCCCAACCCTCCCCTCTTGTTCTCATGCGCTCCCGCATGATGAAAAGGGAGGGTTGGGGTGGAGGGATCGCGTCAACCTGATGCAATATGCTCTAAAAATAACAAAAGGAGAGATCCATGAAAATCGGACTGAGCACCTACAGCCTCTTCGCGGCCTTCCAAAAAGGAGAAATGTCCATCCCGGATGCTCTCCGTTGGACTAAAGATAATGGAGGAGAGCATGTGGAGGTTTCGGCGGTTGGTTTTGATTTGGCCGAGGATCCCGCACTCGCCAAGGCCATCTACAATAAAGCAAATGAGGTGGGAATTGAACTTTCGAGTTACACCATTTCAGCCCAGTTTCTCCAACCTACAAAGGAGGCATACGATGCGGAAGTCAAACGTGTCATGGCTCATGTGGACATCGCCAGGAATCTGGGAATCCAACGGATGCGTCATGATGCCGGCTTCCGGCCCATTCCTAAAACCTCGGTGATGCAGTTCGAGGAAGACCTCCCCCGGATGGTGACCGCCTGCATCCGCGTGGCCGACTATGCGGCGCAATTCGGCATCACAACGAGTTTGGAGAATCATGGCTACCATGTCCAAAACAGTGAGCGGGTAGCGCGGCTGGTTTATGAGGTAGACCGTCCCAATTTCCGGTGGACAGTTGATATTGGCAACTTCCTGTGCGTGGATGAGGACCCAGTAGCGGCAGTGAAGAAAGCCATGCCAATGGCCTCGATGGTCCATATAAAAGATTTCTATATTCGTCCCACGCGCATGAACATGGGAGAGGGATGGTTTGAAACCACCGCGGGAAACCACCTGCGCGGAGCCATAGTGGGTCATGGAGACATTGATATTCTAGCGGTCCTCAAGGTGATCAAGGAATCTGGCTACGATGGTTACCTCTCAGTGGAGTTCGAGGGGATGGAGGATTGCCGTACCGGTTCACGTTTGGGAATGGAGACCCTTCAAAGGCTCCTGAGGGAGTGTTGAGGAGTGACAAGCCAACCTCCCACCGAAATTCTGTTGGTCGAGGATGATCCACGATTCGCCCAGCGGATGAAGAAGAACCTGGAGGGCGAGGGTTTCCAGGTCGAATGGGTGGAACGTGGAGATCATGCTGTCAACCGTGTCCAGGAAAAATCTTTTCACCTCCTTTTGACAGACATCAAGATGCCCGGTATGAGCGGTCTGGAATTGCTTGAGACCGTGAAAACAAACCCAGGTCTCGATCCCGAGCTTCCGGTTATCATGCTCACCTCCATCGATGCGGTCGAGACCGCGGTCCAGTCGATGCGTCTGGGAGCCTCCGATTACATCAAGAAGGATGCCGAGCGTGAGGAGGTGCTCCAGCGTCTGGTAAAGGTCCTGAGCGAGGCACGGGTCCGGCGTGAGAATGTGGAGCTGCGTGCACGGATCTCAGCCGAGGTGGAGACCGGCGGACTTGTGGCGATCAGCCCGGCCATGGCGGGTTTGTATGCCGAAATACGCGAACTGGCTCCCACACCAGTGACTCTCCTCATTCAAGGTGAGACAGGTGTCGGGAAAGAGGTGGTGGCACGGGAGGTCCATCGCCTTTCGGGCCGGCGTCCAGACCAATGGACCGCGATCAACTGCGCCGCACTGCCGGAGGATGACAAGTTCCAATCCGAGCTTTTCGGTCATGAACGCGGTGCATTCACCGGTGCCACAGAACGCAAGCGGGGGATGTTTGAGCAGGCCGAGGATGGGACTTTGTTCCTTGATGAGATTGGAGAACTCTCGCTCGATTCCCAATCGAAGCTGCTGCGCGTCTTGGAAACCGGGGAATTCAACCGGATGGGAGGAACTCAAACACTCCGTTTGCGGTCACGCATTCTTTTGGCCACCAACAAGGACTTGCGCAAAGAGGTTCAGGAGGGACGCTTCCGTTCAGACCTCTTCTTCCGTATCAGTGTGGCCCCGATTACTATTCCACCTTTGAAAAAACGCATCGAGGATATTGAACCGCTCTGCCGGATCCTCATGCAGGATTTTGCACGGCGTTACGGGCGCCAGCCACGCGAGTTCAGCGGCGAGGCACTCGAACGGCTCAAAGCCTATGCCTGGCCAGGGAATGTACGCGAACTGAGAAATGTGGTTGAAGGAGTGCTCATCCGTGGAAGAACTGGCGAGGTGGCGCCCGATGAGCTCCGCCTGGAGGGGCCCTCTCCTCAAATGGAGGGGACTGTAGTGCAAGTTCCTGAGGAGGGAATCTCTTTGGATGAGATTGAACGTCTCGCGGTCGAACAAGCACTCGAACGGTGCGGGCAAAACCAGAGCGCGGCGGCACGGCTGTTGCAGATCAGCCCCGACCGGCTGGCTGCGAGGGTGAAGAAGTTCGGCTTGGGGAGAGGGTGAAGTTACAACCAGAAACGAGGGGGACTAACCACCATACAGTTCATCCTGACATCGAGCTGAGTACTTGTGGTCTGTACTCTTCTATCTGTTATCCACCACAGTTCCACCGCCAAAGGTGTCCCTTTCACCTTCCCCAATCCCGGACTCCAGCAGGCTGTAGCGGAGGCAATTGGTAAGACAATCACGAAACTCATATTGGAAGACATCCCAAGAACCCAACTGCCGGATCTCAGGTGAGGCGGAATAAAACCTCCTCATCTTCTGTTCGGGCGGGTGAGCCTTGAGGTGCTTTACCAGCATGTTTTCAAGAGCCTTCAGAAGATCAAATGTCCATGACTCTCTTGTCAAATATCTCCCCTCGCCCGTACTCTACAAACAGGTACAGTTTCGGGGGGAGCACGGACACGATGACAACGGATTGTATGGTGATGGTAAGTCCGGGGATGAGGGGCATCCTCTGACATGCAATCCATTCTTGGATGGGGGACAGTGATGAACAAAGGAGATGCCAAGAACAATCACGGACAAAAGACCATGTGTCCCTTTGGGGGATGGAAAACTCCATCTCCTGCATGAACAAGTGGTCTTCCCCATCCATGAGATCCTGGCTCCGGAATGGGAAAAAGGGCATAGTGTAAACATGGATAGCATATTCATTCATGAAGGTAACTCAATTAATATCATATACTTACGAGTAGAAGGCCGGTAAACAAAGATATTTTACATTTGCCAGGGGCACCTAATAACCCAAAGAGGAGGATTGTGAAACATGAAGGGGGATGCACACATAGAACTGGGGATTTCCGGCCCCTATCCGGAGGGATTGACTTTCGATGATGTGTTGATTGTACCAGGTTACTCAGAGGTTGTTCCCACCGAGGTAGACACATCGGTTCAACTCACCCCGGAGTTGTCACTAAAAATACCCCTCTTATCCGCAGCCATGGACACAGTCACCGAATCACGTTTGGCCATCTCCCTGGCACAAGCGGGCGGTATCGGTGTGATCCATAAAAACATGCCCATCCAGGAGCAAGCCCGTCAAGTTGACCAGGTTAAACGTTCTGAGAGTGGAATGATCAGCAACCCCATCACTCTCCGTCCCGAGGATCCAGTCAGCGCGGCGGTGGAACTGACCGCGCATTACAAAATTTCAGGGGTGCCAATCACCAACGCCGAAGGGAAGCTGGTGGGAATCCTGACCAACCGTGACCTCCGTTTTGAAACTAATTTCGATCAACCCATCGCGAATGTGATGACCAGCAAAGATCTGGTGACAGCGCCAGAGGGAACCTCCCTGGAGGAGGCCCAGGCAATTCTCGGACGTCACCGTATTGAGAAACTCCCGATTGTGAACGCCAAAGGTGAGTTGCGTGGACTGATCACCATTAAGGATATCGAGAAGAAACGTAAATTCCCCAATGCCGCCAAGGATAAGGCGGGCCGCTTGCTTTCAGCGGCGGCGGTGGGTGGTGGCGAAGATTCTCTGGAGAGAGCCCAGGCCCTGATCGAGGCAGGTGTGGACCTGCTGGTTGTGGATAGCGCGCATGGTCATTCCCGGATGATCCTGGAGGCGGTGAAACTCTTACGGAAGCATTTCCCCAAGGTCAACCTCATGGCGGGGAATGTCGCCACCCAGGAGGGGGCGGCGGCACTCATCGAGGCGGGTGCGGATGTGATCAAGGTGGGGATTGGTCCCGGATCGATCTGCACCACCCGGGTAGTGACCGGTGCGGGGATTCCGCAAATCACCGCGATTCTGGAGGCTGCCCGAGCGGCCAATCCATGTAAAATCCCCATCGTGGCCGATGGTGGCGTAAAGTATAGTGGCGATATCACCAAGGCCATTGCGGCGGGAGCCTCCGCTGTGATGATCGGATCCCTTTTCGCGGCCACTGAGGAGGCGCCGGGCGAGACGATCTATTACGAGGGCAGGACCTTTAAGGAGTATCGTGGCATGGGTTCACTGGGAGCCATGGAAAAGGGGGGCAAGGAACGTTACTTCCAAATGGGGGCAACCGCAGCCAAACTAGTTCCCGAAGGAGTCGAGGGGCGGGTTCCTTACAAGGGGAGCCTGGGAACTTATGTCTACCAACTGGTCGGAGGACT
>CAZORO010000006.1:930-5081 GCA_964581845.1 uncultured bacterium | reverse complement strand
TATGCCGGTGCGAGGAATATCGAGGAACTCCGTACCAGAACACGCTTTGTCCGGATCACCGAAGCCTCGCTCAGGGAAAGCCACCCCCACGACATCATTGTGACTAAAGAGGCCCCCAACTACCGTTTGGTAGAATGAAATGCCCTTCCCCCTTTCGGTGAAGAAAATGAGTCACAGCCAGTCGACCAATGCTTTCGTCTCAGATAGGATAGTCGTTGAATAAGGTCCTTCAGAGGACTGATGCGGTGAAATCTCAGAAGACTGGCATATAAACCATGATCATCGGTGTTCCAAAAGAATCCTACCCGGGGGAGAATCGTGTGGCCTTGGTTCCCTCCTCTATCCCTCCTCTCAAGAAGGCTGGCTTGGAAGTCCTCCTGGAAGCTGGTGCGGGAGTGAATGCCGGCTTTCCTGATAGTGCTTATCAGGAGAAGGGGGCTGGGCTGGAGGAAATCAGAGCCTTGCTCTTCGAGAAGGCCGATGTGCTCCTCCAAGTCCGTGCGGGAGGCGCCAATCCAGGAGCGGTGGAAACGGACCTGGCGCTACTCAGGCCGAAGCACACCATCATCGCTTTTCTTGATCCCCTCTCCCAGCCCGAGGAAATCCATAAACTCGCGGCGGTGGGAGCCACCTCTTTCTCGATGGAGCTGGTTCCGAGAATCACCCGTGCGCAATCGATGGATGCCCTTTCCTCTCAAGCCACGGTCATGGGGTATAAAGCGGTACTGATGGCCGCGGAACAGATATCCAAGATGTTCCCCATGTTGATGACCGCCGCTGGAACCATCGCGCCCGCCAAGGTGTTCGTGATGGGGGCGGGAGTGGCGGGCCTTCAGGCCATTGCCACCGCCAAACGCCTGGGTGCTGTTGTGCAAGCTTATGATGTCCGTCCCGCTGTAAAAGAGCAGGTTCAGAGCCTGGGGGCCAAATTTCTCGAGATTGCGCTTGAATCCGATACCGCCGAGGATAAAGGGGGTTATGCCAAGGAACTCGGCGAGGAGTTTTACCAGAAACAACGGCAGATGACCTCGGCGGCAATCGCTGAGAGCGATGTGGTCATCACCACGGCCCTGATCCCGGGCAAGAAAGCGCCAATCCTGGTCACCGGGGAGATGGTGGATGGTATGAAGCCGGGATCGGTCATCGTGGATCTTGCTGCTGAACACGGGGGGAATTGCGAACTAACCCGGCCTGGAGAAACCTGGAAGCGCAAGGGTGTCATCTTGATGGGGCCCACCAACCTGCCATCAATGGTGGCGCATGACGCCAGCCAGATGTATTCGAGGAATATCCAGACCTTCCTGCTCCACTTGGTGAAGGAGGGACAACTGATAGTCGGCATGGAAGATGAGATTACACGGGAAACCTTGGTGACTAAGAGCGGCGAGGTGGTTCACCCCCGATTGACCTCTTATCCAAGCTGAAAGGAATTTCATAGCCCTTAAGGAGGCATTCATGGAAGTCGATATCGTCTCATTGTTCACTATTTTTGTGTTGGCGACCTTTGTGGGTTTCGAGGTGATCACCAAAGTACCTCCAACCCTTCACACTCCCCTTATGTCGGGTTCCAATGCGATATCGGGAATCACAATTATCGGGGCGATTCTCGCGGCTGGAACCGCCCACTGGTTTGTTCAAGTTCTCGGCTTCATCGCGGTGGTTTTCGCGATGATCAATGTCACCGGTGGTTTTGTTGTCACCAACCGGATGCTTCAGATGTTCAGGAAGAAGGAGTAAGCGATGCAGCCAATGGCGTTTGTAAACCTGGAGTATGTGGCCGCTTCGATCCTTTTCATCCTCTGCTTGATGCGTCTCTCCCATCCTCGTACCGCCGTCAGGGGAAATCTGATCGGCGCTTTGGGCATGTTGATTGCGATTGTAGCGACTCTGACTAACCGTCAGATTCTCCGCTATGAAGTAATCATCGCCGGGATGATAGTGGGCACAGTCATCGGAGTAGTCCTCGCCCTGAGAGTCCGGATGACCGCCATGCCTCAGATGGTCGCCCTCTTGAATGGATTTGGGGGAGGAGCTTCCCTATTGGTTGCGGGAGCGGAACTAACCAAGTGGAAGATCTACTCGGAAGACTTGATCCTTCAACAGACAATTGCCACAGCTTTCTCCGGTCTGATCGGTTCGGTTACCTTTTGGGGCAGCTTGGTGGCATATGGAAAACTCGAAGGGCTGATCGGTGACAAGTCCGTCCTACTCAAACACCGTCATTTGACCAGTATCGCACTCGCACTGGCAACGATTGGTCTTGGCTGGCTGGTGGTGGAGTATCCCTCTTTCACAATCCTTTATTGGCTACTGTGTACCCTTTCCGCGGTGCTTGGAGTTCTTCTTGTGATTGCAATCGGGGGGGCTGACATGCCGGTGGTCATCTGTCTGCTCAACTCCTATTCAGGCATTGCGGCAGCCTCGACGGGATTTGTACTTTCCAACAATGGGCTGGTGATCGCAGGAGCTTTGGTCGGCGCTTCCGGGATCATCCTATGTCAAATCATGTGCAAGGCCATGAACCGTTCCCTCGTAAATGTCCTTTTCGGGGGTCTGGGAGCGGTTGAGAGCGGACCGGCGGCGGATGATGTATACGGCGGGAAGATCAAGGCCACCACACCCGAGGAGATCGCCATGCTCTTCGATTCAGCACGAAGGGTTGTGATCGTCCCTGGATATGGACTGGCGGTTTCACAAGCCCAGCATGCGGTCCGGGATCTCATGACCCTACTTGAATCACGGGGTATCGAAGTCGGGTTCGGAATCCATCCCGTGGCCGGGAGAATGCCTGGACATATGAATATCCTCCTCGCTGAGGCCAGCATCCCCTATGAGAAAGTTAAGGAGATGGATGAAATTAACTCGGCATTCGCTCAGACAGATGTCGCGGTGGTGATTGGGGCCAATGATGTGGTGAACCCCGATGCCAGGAACAATCCTAACTCTCCCATTGCGGGGATGCCCATTCTTGATGTTGACAAGGCCAAGACGGTCATTGTGGTGAAAAGGAGCCTGTCTCCGGGATTCGCTGGAATTCCAAATCCCCTATTCGCTGCTGACAATACCCTTATGTTTTTCTCCGATGGCAAGAAGGCCATCTTAGATCTGATAGCGGCGGTGAAAGAAGGATAAATGTTGATTTTCTTACTCTTTTCTCCCGATTACCTCAGATAGAGCGTCACCCTAGCGGGCTGGAATCGTTCGGCTATTCAGAGGCTTTTTTTTGGATCCCTTATTAGGTATGAAGAAGACTGCCATATTACTGGTTATATCCGCATTGGTGATGGTGAAGCCATGCCCATGCCTTGATTGTGGCATTTCAAAATACCATTCCCATGTAAAAGAATCGAATTGTCCGTTTGAAGGGCATCTGTCATGCTTCAATGGGGAAGCTGATCCGCAGGACCCTTGTTGTTGCTATTCGGGGGGCTGCCATCGGGAAACCGCCAACCGGCCCAATGCCTCTTCTCACTCACTGACAAACACACCTGCATTCAGCAAAACTAATGGCCCCATCGTTCCGGCACAGCTTGGACCGTTCCGGATACAGTACGCTAACTGGTTCCTCTTTTCTGGATCTATCTCAAGCCTCCATTCAACCTGTCTCCGCATTTGATCTCCTGCTTTTCCTTATGGCTCCAAGTCAATATGGAAAGGAGAGATCCATGCTATCTCTATTAAAAAGGGGGCATGAGACCCCCCGTGATATGCTTTCTATTCCCCATCAAGGTACCCCTCCAACCCTTCCTTTGTGGAGACACGCTCAACTTGCAACTTGGGGAGGAATGCTGATGGCGGTAGTGTTCCTCTACTCACCAACAGGATGGGCCCGGCAGTATGAAACCCGCTGGCTGGTTCAACCAACCACTAATACTGACATGGCCTACATGCTTCAACCTAACGCGGATTTCATAACCTTCGGAGTTCCATTCCGTACCAACGAGCTCGGTTTCCGCGATGGACCAATCTTCCAGAAGGCTCCAAACCTCTTCCGCATTCTCTGCGTGGGGGACTCTGTCACATTCGGAACTGGTGTCACCAACGAAGATACATTCCCCAATATCCTGGAGGGAATGCTTCAGAAATACGCCCAACCCGGAGTAAGGGTGGATGTCATCAACATGGGTGTTAGCGCCTATAATGCACGCAAT
>CAZORO010000006.1:0-920 GCA_964581845.1 uncultured bacterium | reverse complement strand
GGAGGAATACCTGCCGTTATTGAAACCGGATGTGGTGGTCTATGTGTTTGTTGAGAATGACCTGGATGACAGTCTCTCGGTTGGTGCGAATGGATACCTGACCGCTTGGGACCGTTCAAAACCATACGAGGCTCCCTTTGTCGGTGATGATTTCGCTGGGATGTGGTTGATGCGAAAGCAGAATGTGGAGAACAGGAGGATCCTCACACGGATCGCCAATGCCTTCGATAATCAGCTCGATGAGATCTGTAAACTTCCTCCTCCTCTCATCCTGGGAGCACACCCGGAACCAATCCGCCGTTGGCAAAGATTCGTGGGAGATCTGGACCGGATGAAGCAGCTCACAGCATCGGCAGGGGCAGCCTTCCTGGTTTATAGCTTTGCTTTGGAGGCTCATTCAGAACCAATCGTCCTACGGCTCCAGGAAATCTGCCGTCAACGCAACATCCCTGAAGCCTCCACCTTGCCTGTGTTCAACTACGACAGTTACTCGAAGCGCTACTCATTGGGTTATGACCCACATTGTAATCCTGAGGGGCACAGGATGATGGCGGACCGGTTACTGACCTTCCTCACCGAAAGCAATGTGCTACCAGAGAGTCATATCCAGGCCGGACTTCCTGTCACACCTTACAAGGAACAGATCGACCTCAATCTGGCTGCCTCGCTGGAGGCAAGTAGCCTGAATGGTCCCGCTGTCATCGATTTTATGGAGGGAAGCGGAGCCATTGGGCTACTGGCTGGTTTTGGTCTTGACGGAAAGATCGGACAGTCCTGTATCTTCCGTCTCGGGGGGATAGGAGGTTCCATCCAAGTTGAAGCCTCTTCGGTGACTGGAACACCAGAACGGATTGTTTCAATCGAGGCGCGAGTCGAGGGAATCCCCTCCGGTCCGGTCTACCAGCTTTCAAAGGAACGGC
>CAZORO010000005.1:3703-38481 GCA_964581845.1 uncultured bacterium | reverse complement strand
CCCTCGCCCTGTGGGAGAGGGGATTTAGGGGTGAGGTATACGGGGTTACTCACCAGCCTCGTTGGGGAAGGGGGAGAACCAGGTATAGGGGGGGACTTCGCGGATCTGGTTCTCGCCGATCACTTCCAGAGAGAAATCTACAGGATGTTCGTTATCGTATTTGGTTATTTCGACCGGTTTCCCATTCACATCCTCGGATTTAAGGACAAAAGGAGATCCGATAGCGGCATCAGTTCCCTCCCACTTCATCTCATTCTCTCCAATTTTCATGTGTATGAAACAAGGCCCCCTCGCGAGCATTACAAACGTATGATTGCCAGGAGGTAGAGAGGCAATGGAACGATAACGGGTATAATACCTTCTGCCTTTGAGATCGATTGGTTCATCATATAAATTATTGGTGTATAATGTAGGAATGACACATGCCGATAGAATAGGCTGGTGTAACTCATTGTTGGGGGAGCCAGCATATATCTCTTGAAGCCACCCGCGGAGTGGAATCCTGTAGAGATGGCTTGGGGCAATCAAATGGCCCTCTGGTTGCCCTCCTGCGGGTGTAAAAAGTATTTGAAGATAATTTGGGTCAGATTGATTTTTGTATGTGGGTAGCAAAGTGACCTTATTCAATCCACGCAAGGCCTGAAAAACAATTTGAGATTCCCCTGAAACCGTTGAGATGGGTGTGTCCGCTTTAATGCGAAAATTTTTACACGTAATCTGGATCTCACCAGACTTCGGAATCATGAGTGAACCTGAGATATAGTTTTTATCCTGCCACTGTTTTCCAGCCCCGAGGTTTCCGAGGGTTGTGTGGTTGCCAGTAATATATTCCCAGCCAGCGTGTGTTCCTGCTGGATTCTTATATTCATTGAATTCAACCATGGGAACCAGACTTTTGGGTAATCCCATCAAAGGCCGCATATTGGCGGCGACTTCCACCGCATTCTTCCTGAATACATCCCAATTCGGCTGAAGCCAGTTACCATAATCCAGAAAGGTGAAGTCACGTATTCCAGTCAAGAATGTGACCTGGGCATATCCCGGCCTGTTAAGAATGATATTCGAATCATTCAACCTATTCCTGGTTCGTATGGCCCGTGCATACATATCATATTCCTGCACACCGATCGCACGTTCATCCTTCCACATGTCATAATGAAAATGCATAA
The DNA here is from genome assembly GCA_964581845.1 of uncultured bacterium. GTDB lineage: Bacteria > Hinthialibacterota > Hinthialibacteria > OLB16 > OLB16 > OLB16. Next base: position 37,312 of record CAZORO010000005.1, on the reverse strand, counting down.
GGGAAGCGCTTCCTCCCCAAATGAGCATGAGAAATACCAGCAACCTGCGCAGCCACAATACCGCTTTTCCAGATTCATTTTCCTTGCCCCATAAACAGAAGGCTCCATAACCTGTGGCGAGGAATACCGGCACCATGGCGATGAGGACTCTGTGTCCATTGGGGGGCCTGTCTGAGAACAAGGAACAGCTTGCTCCACAGAGAAAAGTCACTATCAGTAGATGAAGGGGCAATCTGAATAAAGAAAAAAGAAGGAAACCTGTTCCCACGATCAGCAATCCAGCCAGCGGACCAAAAAGGATAGAGGTAGTTGGTATTGTGAGAGGGTTGACTGCATTTCCACTTGAATCAAACCACATTCGGAGGATGCCAAATATCTTGTTGTATATGACATCCAGGTTGTTGAGAACATCCCTTTCATAATACTTGGGTGTGAAAGCCGCGCCATAATTACTGGAGTGATAATTGTATATGAGTATTGTCATCGAGTAGAGGGAAAGGAATCCCATGGATGCGATGAAGAAGAGCCGGTACCACCACCCTTTTTCCAATTTCTTAAGAAAGGGGACACAAATGAATGGAGTGAGGACTGAAACAAGAAGCAACCCTCGTGAGGCATAGTAATCCCACTGGGCCAATCCCAATGCGATTCCCCCCATGAGGGGCCACCAAGGACCTCTTTCCATGAGAGAGCGTGTGATTCCATAGAAGAGGATGAGTTGCATCAGTAAAATGCTCACACCCATCGGAACCCGGCTGTAGAACTGAAAGAAAGGCGAGACAATTAGGATAAAGACAACCATCCAAGCCAACTGCTTGGGTCCAAAAAGACATATCCAGCGGTAAAGGATGATGGGGCAGAGAGTTGCGCAAAATAACGGGTAAAGACGGACACCAAAAAGCGGGCTGCCAGTCATAATGACTCCTCCTCCATAAAGAGGATCGAGGAGCCCAGGCAAGCCTGCTCCGTTAAACAGGAACTGGTGATGATGGCTTTCCCACATGGAGATGCCACTCATGCAGATCGTCGCAACATCACGATGCATCGAGAGCGGGACTTCGCGCCATCTCAAAAGCACCAGATAAGAGGTAAGCAACGTGACAGACAAAAGCCATATCCATTCCACCCGGGTGGGTAATTGAGGGGGCTTCAATTCCAGGCGAAAACCTCTTACTTCCCGGCGGTAGAACAGGCAACCCAAGATGAATGAGGCCAGGAGCAGCCAACCATGCCACTTGTTTTCATAGGCCATTGGAAACACAAAGACCAATACCGCTAAGGCAATCCCAAACAACAGGGAAAGAAACCCATCGAGTATCCTTCTCAACCATGTTCGTTTTGTTTTATCGTTAGGAAGTACCTCCTGATATTCCTTGATATCCTCATTCTTATCCTGGTCTTCTGTTCTTTTTTTGTCTCGATCAAAAAGGATGAACCAGGTTGAGATCAGCGAAAAACCGAGGATAAAGACCACTGAGCCAATGCGAAGAATGTCATTCCTTAACAACTGGTTTGGATCTTGGAGGTCAAAAAAGGAGCGGAGGGAATCATACATGTAATGAAGCTATGGGGGATTTTTATCAGAGTCAAGATGCGTTTTACGCTATGATTGCTTGGATAACAGAAAGGAAGGATTGCCTCCCTCAGCGAGGGGGATCTACCAGCTGTGGAAGGGTGATGCCTTGCGAATCCGCCACCCCCCTTGACCATGATCCCCAGAATCCGTATAAATGAAGGGTTTGCACCTTCAGGAGGAGACTATGGTCTACGCGATCATCCGCAGTGGCGGAAAACAACAAAGAGTTTCGGCCGGAGACCGCATTGATGTCGAGAAAATCACCGCCGAAGTGGGGGATCATCTCGAGCTCGATCAGGTATTGGCGGTGGGTGAAGGCTCCGATCTGCGCGTGGGCACTCCTCTGGTTTCAGGCGCCAAGGTGGTCTGCGAGGTGGTCAGCCAGGACCGTGCACGCAAGATCCTGGTGGGGAAATACCACAAACGCAAACGCTACTATCGCAAGAATGGACATCGCCAATCTTTCACACGTCTGAGGATCGAATCGATCGTCGCGGAGGGGATTGAGGTTCCGGCTCCAGCTGTGGAAGCCAGCGAACCAGCGATATCCGCTGCCTACGAATAAATCAGGCTATCTGAAGAACCGAGGCCGGGGAGGAATCATGCTTCTCCGGCTTGTTTCGTTTTTGCTTATGTTTCTCTTTTTTTCTCCCCCTCGATTTTATACATTAGTTGTTTCCCCTTGGTCCTTAGATCATGGGTTGTATCCTGGTTTCTGTTCGCTTCACTCACACAGCTGATAGAGGGAACGTGGTTGTGTATGGACTACCTGAGACCGGGTGGCAACAAGGAGAGGATGAATGGACCACAAATGCCCCATGGATAGAAGGACATTCCTGGGAGCGGCGGGAGCGGGTCTCTCCCTCTCACTTGCCGGGTATACTGCCCATGCCAACCCGCTGGACAATCCACCTCCGGAAACCGCCACAGACACTCGCAAGGAGATATCCATGGAAGAGAATCCCCTTTCAGCACGCATCACTTTGGTCCAGATGAACAATGCTCCAGACCTGCCACCCGTCATCGAGCGTATGCCCGCTTTTTTTCAGAAGGCAGCCGATACCCGCTCGGATCTGGTTGTCTTTCCCGAGTATGTGCTTGGCAATATGATCGGTCCCGATGATGAAGTTGCGAAACGCTTCTTTGATCTGGCAAAAGAACACCACATCTATGCCATCACTGGGTGTGTAGAACGTCATGGGAAAGACCAATGGTGTACCAGCGCCTGGGTGGTGGACCGCAATGGCACCCTGATTGGCCGTTATTTGAAAAGCCATCCTGCATCGGGTCCCGCGCCTCATTTCTGGCCCCCTTTACCGGGGCAGGATTCCGAGGCCAAAGGTGTCCTCGGCAGCCAGTTCAAGGTGTTCACGCTCGATTTCGCCCCGATCGGGATCCTTCAGTGTTATGATGGTTATTTCCCTGAGGCTTGGGGATGCACCTCTTACATGGGGGCTGAGATCATCCTTTGGATCAATGGGCGCGATGGCTTGATTGAGGACTCCTACTGCCTGACTGCGGCACAGTGCTATGGCTGTGTGGTGGGAGGTGTGATCACAGCTGGACGCAATACCGGTTTTGCTGGCCCTGGCTGTGTCACTCCGCTAGGTGATTATACCGATCCACCCGAAGAGATGCGTCTCTATCCGCGTTTGAAACAGCCGGGTGACTCTTGTGTCTCAGCGGCCATCAACCTCTCCAGACTTCGTTGGCAACGCAAGCATCTGCGTACGATGCACCAACGGCGTCCTGATATGTATGATCTACTTACACAGGATGTGAAGATGTGGCAGAACTACCCCGAGATCCCTTGGGACTATCCTGAATGTGCCACCCTGGTGAACAAAGCGCAGATTTAAGAGTCTATTTCGCTTGTTTTTTGTTGACTATTCTCCTTGCTAGAACGAAAGTCTTGACATTTCTCGTTCCCATGGCTATGCCATTGAGCATGTTCTTTTTCCATTCCGATTCTCACATCTTGTTAAGGAGGGTTACGCCATGTGGTCATGCACCGCCTCCGTCCTCTCTGTCTGTCGAAGTCAGTTCCGTTTTCATTCTTTTTGCATTGTGTTCGTTGGTTTTCTGGTCCTTGCGGGTTTGTCGAGTCCCGCCCGTTCTCAAGCAGAGTCAAGGAGTGGTGTTCCAGGATTCGCGGACGAATCCGCGTCAAACCTACCGAGTTCATTGGAGGGATCTTTATCGAAGTCAACAGATGGAGGACGGTTTGAGCTGCTGGGTTCCATGGGAGGTAAGTCTGGTCCGATTGCCCTGAAAGGGGGGTGTGCATATGTTGGCATCGGGCGAACTCTGACAGTGCTTGATGTTTCCGATCCAACAGCCCCAAGGTGTGTCAAACGGATACAACGGCCGGAGGCAGTTTCTGCGTTAACAACTGCGGACGACTTCCTCATCCTGGGGGATGAGGCGGGTCGAATTTGTTTCTACAGTATCATCGATCCAGCCACTCCGGTCTGGTTAAACCAAGACCACGTTGTCGCGCTTGATGAAGGTGTCCAATACGCTTCCTTTTTCGTTGAGGGGAAGACCCTTTTTTCCTATTGGGGGACCTACCTCGTTGTGGTGGATTTCACCGATCCCAGTTCACCCATTGTGAAAGGTTCTTGCGAGGTTTCAGGTAACCCAAAATACAACCTAATTCATTGTCAGGACATCTGTGTGCAGGGCGGATATGCCTTCCTTGTCGACCGGGAGACAGGAGCATTGGTGGTTGTGGATGTCAGGCAAGGAAATAGTCCCACGGTGGTGGCCACCAAAGAGTTTGGCACCCAAAAGCCTCTCCACTCCCTTCAAATTCAAGACAAGGTTCTGTATGCATTGGGGTATGATGGTCGTTTCCGTTTCTATTGTCTGGATATTTCCGATCCAACGTTGCCAGTAGTACTTGGATCGATCGGGTTGGATTCGCTCTACCCGGGGATCTGTGACTTCATCATCCAAGGAAACAGGATCTTTCTAACGAGTTCAGCACCCAGACTCATCGATGTGTTAGATCCAACCGATCCGCTGCAGTATATGATGGAACAGATGTACCCGTATTTCAGGCGTGGAAGATCTGCCTTCGATGGAAAAACACTCTTTATTGTTGAATCGAATTATGGGTATCCTGAGGTTGTGTGTCTTGATTGGACCCGACGCGGTAACCCGAAGGAGGTGGGGAGATACAGGGAACCGTCGTTTTCCTCTGACGACATTGCCATTCAAGGTAATATTCTATTCGCGGGAAGCAGCAGTGGTGTAGACATTGTGGATGTTGCTCAGCCCGCCGTTCTCAAAGTAATCTCTAGAATCAACTCTGTTTCTGATCCCCGGCTAGTGTGCGAGAATCTCATAGTGACGGCATATGACAGTAAAAGCTATTTCTACGATATCAGCAACCAGACCTCACCCATTCTACAGTCGTTTATCAGTGTTCCTTTGATCGGTAATGTCGTCTATGAGGAACCTTATTTGTATGGAGTCTCCAGGACCACAGGATTGACCGTGGTGGACCTTCACAATATTAGAAGTCCTCGAATCCTCTTTTCTGCATCATCAACCGATCAGGATCGTTGGGCAGAGGGGATCTTCAGACATGGGAATTTTGTTTTCACACACAGGAACTCAGCTGAGGGAGGTTTTGACATTTATGATGTGACCAATCCTCCTCAGCCTGTTCTTGTCCTTTTCAAGCCGACCGATATGAACTGCTATTCATTTAGGGGAGCAGGGAAGACTTTACTCATGACAGGTTACTCAGAGGGAATTCCGGTAGTTGAAGGATATAACCTTTCTGATCCCATCAATCCGCGACTGTCTACACGGTTCCAATATGAATCATATCCACCCAAGGTTGAACTCTCTTCGGGGCTGGCCTACATCGCCTCCGAGGGGTCGGCCTTCCAGGTCTTCGACATCACTTCTCCCGAAAATCCACGCGAACTCCTCACCAATGGTATTGGCACAGGAAATGGGACGATCAGTGATATTGTGGCTTCGGGTTCTCGCCTATATGTAGCCGATGATAGTGGCCTTTCCATCTACCGTCACATCCTTCCCGCTACTCCCACCGAGGTCACCTTCACCTGTGCGGGGTTAGTTCACCAGGACACCCGCGAACTGCGTTTCAAGATCTTCGCGGGTGAGCCTCCAGAGGGAGGTTGCCATACCCCCACGATCATCGGCGCCACCCCGCTGGTGGATTGCCGTCTCGGTTGCCCTTACTTTACCAGTGATGGGATGGTGGCCTGTGATGAGACCCCTTTCAATCTCCTTCCCACGGTGGATTGTGAGCAGGCGGTCAGCACATGGCTGGACAAAGTTGTTGCGGCGATCGGTGACCAAGCGGGGGATATGCTGCGGGTGACACGCACCTCGCCAAACAGTTTCGAACTGGAAAGTATCCAGCCTTTCTCCGGCGCACTATGCGGCAATGAACTGGGGCTGGCTTGTAATGGTCAAGAAAACCGGCTTTTGTTTGAATGCTCCATCCACAACCTGATGGATGGAATTGATGGTAATGAGAATGCCGCGGAAACGGGTGGTTTTGGGGTTGTGTGGAGGAAACATTCGGAAATGAAGGAGCCAACAGTGACGCCTACCATGACTCCATCACCATCAGCAACTTCCTCGGAAACTCCAATGCCGACTCCATCACTCACGGAGACCGCAACAGAGACACCATTCCCGTTCGATACCGAAACACCGGTTCCTACACCGACAGCGACGCTAAATACCGATATCATCCCCGATGGAGTAATTGACGCAAAGGATCTGCTGGAATTTATCCGCAAGATGGATACGGATACAGAGCTGGATAAAACTCAGCTCCTCTTCGACTTATCAAACGCCTGGAAACCGTAACACAGCGAATAATAAAAATCTCTGGCCCCGGAGAGCAACTCCGGGGCCAGCTGTTAAAGCCATTACAGCACGATCTTCATTGCTTCACGGTCGAACTTGGCCACCTTGCCTTCGCGGTGCCCAAGGATTCCCATCTGAATGGCGGTCTGGACCGCAAATCCGAGATCCATCGGACTGGCTGTTGGCTGGCCGCTCTTGGCGCAATCAAAGAGGTTTTGCCAGTGCCATTCAACACTCTCCTGACCATCAATGGGGAAACGTTGAGCCGTTTTTTCCGTCCCCTCGGCGGGAATGAAGACCACCTCGTTCCCTTGGACAGTCAATGAACCCTCCCAACCACGCACTACGGGAATCCTCCCCGGTGCACCACGCTCTCCCGTGGCACAGTAATTGTTCCCCTGAGTTCCAAGAACCGCGATCGTGATCTTCTCGGGGTAGTCAATCAACATGTTGAAGGTGTCGGGCACCTCGCGTTCCTCATAACGGAACTTTCCTCCAGTAGCGGCCACCATCGATGGCATTCCCAGACCAAGTATGCTAACCACAGGTGTCAATGAATGCGGGAACAGGTCTGTACCGGGGCCTCCTGAGTAGTCCTCGTACATACGCCAACGGAAGAAACGGCTGACATCAAAATCGCGCTTGGGAGAATCACCGAGAAAAGCTTCCCAGTTCAGATTTGGACCTGGTTGTGCGTTGGGATCTGGGATCGGCATCCCCCGTTCACCCCAGTCACCCACACGGAAGTATCCGCATTCCGCGTGAATCGGCTGGCCGATCAGACCCTCCTTGACCTTCTCCTTCATGATCCGCCAAGCCGGATCGGACATGCCCTGCGCGCCCACCTGGAAAGCCACTTTGGATTCCTTGACTACCTGAGCCAGCTGCTTGGTCAGCTCGAATTGACGCCAATGGGTGACCGGTTTCTCGCAATAGACATGTTTGCCCGCCTTAACCGCGTCAATGGCTTGGTACCCATGGATATGATCCGGAGTGGCGATACCCACGACATCCACATTGGGGTCCGCCAACAACTCGCGATGGTCCATGTAGACCTTGGCCTTGTTAAGCGCTCCAATGGATTTGGCACGTGGAGCATAGGCATCGCAGACCGCCACGATCTGTACATTGACTCCCTTTTCTTTCATTTTGTTGATGACGCCGACATGGTGGGAGCCACGGCCTCCACAGCCGATCATGCCGACTCCAATCGTGTCATTCGTATTCCCGCCACCTGGAGCGGTTTCCGAGAACGCCTTTGTGCTCAGTCCCGAGGCGGCGACAGCGGCGAGGATGCCGGTGTCACGTAAGAACTCCCTCCGTGTGGTTCCTTCCCGTGTGTTCTTCTCCATGCTTGTTGCCTCCCTTTTCTTGCTTCAAGTCTTACTTCGCCAAGGGCAAAGCGATCCATTTGTTGTACAGGTTAGTGATCTTGGAAGCCTCGATCTTCCCATCGCCAAGGATCAAGGCATACCGTAGCGTGAGGCTCTCCGGGGCTTTGATCTCAAGAGGTTCCTTGGCGAGATTGAGGGTCGCGGAAAGGTAGGCGAAGGCCTGGGTCATTGTAAACCAGACCGCGGGATGACGAGGGTTCGCCGAATGGTCAAGCATCACTACAGTGACCTCCTTCCCATCCGCCAGCGCAGTGTAAGCGCACCATTTGGCCCGTGCATCGTTAGTCCCCTCCACACCGGTCTTACCCTCCGAGTTCATGAACGATCCTCCGGTATCCATCGAGGGAAGAAATCTCATTCCCAGTCCATGGTAATTCGCTCCAGTGAGAGTGGCGGAATCCTTCCCCTCCGGCAGGGAGAAGGTGGAGGTCCAGGTGATTCCGGAAGCCTTGCCCGGTTTATCCAGCGCGACCTCGATGACACGTTCTTCCTTGAGGAGCACCTTGCCATCCTTTGGACCGGTCCAATCAATATGGCTAGTGAAACCTGTCCAGTTCACTCCGCCAAACTCATGTGTCTTCACCTCGGCCAGATCGATGGTTTTCTGTGTACCCGGATCGTTCCTCTCCTCCCAGAAGTTCACATCATCAACCCTGATGGCGAACATCAATCCGTGGTGATGCAGGTGATCGAAGGGAGCATCCCGCAGGACATTCACACCAGAGGGTGTATAGAACTGTTCAACATACGGTTTGAAGGGAACCTCGCCATACTTGTAGACAAGTACAGTTTGTCCATCAGCCTTTATCGTGACCCGAGCGCTGTCCTTGGTGAACTCGACCGAATCCGCCGCTGGAACTCCCTGACTCAGGAATAGGAAAACCACCAGCAACAAGCCTACTGGTACCCAACCTTTCGCATACGCCACAGGAAAACCGTCCATTAGAAGACCTCCTTATAGAATCACTCAATTGAGGTGGATGGTAGTGTCATGTTTGAAGGGGAGTCAAGGAACGATTGGACCTTGTATCCGTTCCATTCGTCGAAGGGCCACGGTGTAAGGAGCCGACCCCTTTTCCCGTTCAGCTAATGTAGGGATATGGACAGGACCACCAGCGATTAACTCAACCTCGATAACCTGATTCTCCAATTCTCGGGGGATGTCAAAGGTTAATGTTGACCAGGCCTCGGAGACAGGTACTGGTTCAGTTGGAGAAGAATCTTGAATGCGGGCGGAAAGGGTTTGTGGTTGATCGGGAGAGGCAAGGAGGGACTGGGCCTCTACAACCAATTGGTTGCCCGCGCCGCCTAACCGGAACAGACATGTCCTGGCCATGTACCCCTTCCGTCCGATCCCGCCCAGAACACCGATGATTCCATCACCGGTTAGAAGGTCAATTCTGGCGGGCATGGAGGTGACGCTCTCCTCGATCTGCTGTTCTATCCCGGGATCGGTTCTCTCACTGAAAGAGGGGCGTTCCTTATCCGGTTGGGTGCAGGCTTCGGGGAGGAATCCACATTCCTGGAGGAAGGAGTCCAGACGTAAGGCTATCAAAAGGTATGCCTCCCTGTTGGGGTGGGGATCATACCGTAGTGAGTGGAGATGAAAAAATGTGTTGATGTCAAATATGGGGAGGGTGGAGGCAAAAGGAATGGAGTGGGTTGTACATATCTGACGGAGGGAGCGATGTGTGAGCTCGGAACGGTTTCTCATTCCGAATTGGAGGACAACGAATCTGGCTCCCTGGCTTTCGCAGGTTGCCTTCAAGGATTGCAGCCTTTCCTCACAGAGTTTCCAGCGGCGCCGTGTCTCTGGACCCGAGCCATTCAGCAAGGGGACCGTGTTCAGGGTGTCGGGGAAAAGCCATTTGGAGACCAGACGGCAGATGCCCAGGGAACCGAAAAAACCCTTTGGTGTAGGATTCCGCTTTTTCCAGAGCCTAGCGAAATCATTTTGAAAAAAAGGCGCATCCGGAGGTTTAAGGGGATCCATCTGGATGAAGGGGCCATTGGGACCCGCGGAAAAACTATCGTCCAAGTCATTATCCACGAACATGTATGTCACCACATTGGGTTGAAGAGACGCGATCAAAGTCTCCGCGGAAGCCAGAATATTCATCAAGTTGTATCCCATGACCCCTGCATTAATGACATCGATTTTGAGGGATTGACCGGCACGAACCTGAAGCCTTTGCTCAAGAACATTCGGGTACGTGTCTTCCACCGGGACGCCGTGGCCAAAAGTACCTGAATCGCCCAAGCACAGGATACGGAATATGCGATCCGTTTTTGGAATGACCGGATCGTCCCTGAGACCAAGTTCGTTGGTTGTGAACGGGACCCCCATGCTCACCATCGATCTATTCGGTGGCAATACATAAGCAAGGTCAGGCCGTCCAGCCGGAAGGATCTTGATTTGTGTTTTGGGTTTTTCAGGGACTTCCAACACCTTTTCCGCGATCATTTCGGCTATTGTGAGTGACACAATTGTAGAGATGACAAATAGGAAGATTCCTGATCGGGCGTTATTGGTTGCTCTCGGTGGCATCAATGCTCTCTCCGCGAGGTCACAGTCTGAATAGCGATTCCACAAACAATCAAAGTTAACCCCATTATTGCTGAAAGATGAATCTCCTCGCCTAAAATGAAATGGATGAACACGAGCGATAGAAAAGGGGACAAATAGGCGAGATTCCCGATTAACGCCACCTGTTGGCCCATTTCGAGAGCCTTCAGCCAAAAGACAAATGTCAGCCCCATTTCGAAGAGACCTACATAAACCGCGCCGCACAAAGATGGGATCGATGTGAAAAGAGGAGAAGGGAACAGGACTGCCAGAATGGTGATGTAGGCTGCTCCGAAAAGGAATCCAGACGTCAGTTTCACCAGTGGATCACGCTGGTCTTTGAGATTGAGGATCCAATAGAACGCCCATACGAGCCCGCTCAATAGAGCCATGAGTGAGCCAATCAAGTTGATGTCTCCTAAATTGGCTGGATTCCCTTGTGTGGAAACAATGACAACCCCGGCGAAGCTCACCAGTAGACCAAGAACCGAGCCTTGGGAAAGAGATTCTCCAAGAAACGGAACTGAGAGGAGAACGAAAAGAACAGGCCAGGAGTAGTTGAGTGGTTGCGCCTGTTGAGCAGGAAGCCGGTCATAAGCCCCAAACAAAAGGAGGTAGTAAACGAGGGGATAGAGGACTCCCAACCCCGCGGAGAAACACCAATCGGTCATAGTCTGGTACACCAATGCCCGCATCTTTCGTTGCAGGATGAGAACTGAGAGTAAGACGGTCACTGATGTCCATGAAGCGATCAGGAGCAAATGAAGAGGAGTCAGACCAGCCAGCGCTATCTTGAAAGCTGAAGCGACAGTGGACCACAGTAAGACCGCCAGGAGAGCGTAACCAAGGAAAGCCTTCTTGAGCGGCCTCATCCCTTGCGAGGGGACTGGGGATGTGTCTCCAGGTGACAAGCCACTTGATGACCATTTCCCATTCCAGTCAATAGCGGTTCCTCGGTTCGGCAGGGAGTGAAGCACGAGGCGCAACGCGGGTGGAAGGAGCATCCTGGCGGTGGGTTGATCGGGCTGGGGACATCTCCCTCCAGGAGTTTCCTTTCCCGATGAATGGTTGGATCGGGCACCGGCGCTGCCTCAAGCAGCGCCTCGGTATAAGGGTGGAGTGGAGCGCGGTAAATGTCATCCTTACTGGCAATCTCCACAAGCTTGCCCAGATACATGATAGCCACCCGGTTGCTGATGTGTTCGACCACCGAAAGCGCGTGTGAGATGAAAAGGTAAGACAAACCCCGTCTGGCACGTAGATCCACCAGCAGGTTGATAACTTGAGCCTGGACCGAGACATCGAGGGCACTCACCGCTTCATCGCAAACAATCAGCTTGGGTTCCAGGGTGAGCGCGCGGGCGATTCCAATCCGTTGACGTTGCCCACCGCTGAACTCATGGGGGTAACGATCCAGGTGAGTGGAGGAGAGTCCGACTTCTTCCAGCAACGCCACCACACAGTCCCTTCGTTCTCGCCGGTTCTTGCCGATGTTAAAAATCTTGAGCGGCTCCATTAAAGCACTTGCGACCGTTAACCGTGGATTGAGAGAAGAGAAGGGATCCTGAAAGATGATCTGGATGTGTTTTCGGAAAGGACGCATTTCGCGCTGTGAAAGGCCAAGCAAGTTGGGAGAATCCCCGAAATAGACCTCCCCCTCCGCTCCGTCCAGTAGCCGTAAGATGGCTCTCCCAACCGTCGTTTTACCGCAGCCACTCTCTCCCGCCAGCCCGAGAGTCTCGCCAGGGTAAATATCGAACGAAACTCCATCCACCGCGCGTACATACCCCGAAATTCGAGAAAAAACTCCCGTACGGATAGGGAAATGCATTTTGAGGTTGCGTACTCGAAGAAGGGGCTTAGTGTCGTCGACCATCAATCGCTCGGATATGATTTTCTTTAGAAAGACTGTACACCCGGCATTCAATCGGGTATACTTGGTGAATAGTAGCGATTAGTGCGGGAAATCCAAGGTCAGGGAGGACCAGGGATGCGCATCTCAAGTCAACTTCCAACCATACCTGTAAATGCCCAGCGCATTGGGAGGGCTCTCCAGGCCGGAGTGTCCCAATCGGCATCGGTTACCACCGGCGATGTTTTCGAGTTTTCCGGGCTTGGACAGATCGCTTCTTCACTGGGAGCTGAGGGATTGAATGCCCTCAAAACCCTTGGCGAGGGTGGAATCGGTGAGCAACGTCTCCTTGCATTCATCCAGTCCCTTTCCCAGCAAGGAATCCGGAATGAAAGCGCTGGTTCAGTCCTGGTAAAGATCACGGGTCTCTCTGGGTTGCTGGGTGAGGGTGGGGAAGGTGATCTTTTCTCGGCTATCGAGTCGCGTGGCATCTCAGGAAACCTCAAATACCTCGACAGTCTAGACAATCTCTTCAATCTCGGCTCCCGGGATGTGGCTGGAATCTTCAATGCGGGCAGCGAAATGTCTGATGAGGAGTTCGATGTTTACTTGAAGAGCGTGGCTGATCTCCTCAAAGCGGGAGTGGTTGGCACACGTACCGTGGAATGGCGTGGCCAACCAACTCAGATCTTTATCGAAAATGAGGTTGGATCGGACTACTCACGTGCAAAGCCCTACCGGCGGAATTTTCCGGTCTGAAGCAATACACCCCCCGTCCTTTTGATACCCTCCACCCCAACCCTCCCACGCGAACGGAAAGATGCTCACCCCCCCTTGCGGGGGAGGATCGGGGGGGATGAGTTTTACCTGACTTTTACCATCTTCCCCGTCCGCGCTGACTCCTGCTCCGCCAGACAGAGCGCGAGCGATTCACGAGCCGATTGCCCTGAAATCTCAGTGGGCTTTTCGCCTGCCAGGAGAGGTTTCAGGATGGCCTTCCACTCCGCCACGAAGCCATCCTCCGTGGAAAGCTTGACTTCTATCTTCTTTCCACTGGGCAGGTAAAGGGTGACCGGGCAGTTATTTGAGTTGAAAACGATGGTTCCTTTCTCGAAGTAGACCTCATAGGACTGCTCAAAGGTCAGTCCATCAGCGGCGATCCAGCCCCCCTCACTGGACACTACGGGACCATTCTTCCCGAAGTCGTATTGGTTCACAACATAGTCATAGGCCCCGCCAGCGGAGGGAACCCCCAATGAGGAGACCATGCGGGGTTTCCCAAACAGGTACAACACGAAATCAGCGTCATGGATATGCAGGTCGATGATCGCGCCTCCTGATTTTTTGGGATCAGCGAACCAGTTACCGGTGCCGGCTTGCCAGTTGGGACGCGCGATGATCCGGCGGAAATGTGCTGCCAGAAGTTTTCCAAACTTGCCGGACTCGCAGACTTGCTTCAAGTAGCGGTATTGAGGGAAATATCGGAGCACCTGCCCAACAAAGAGGTAGCGTCCCGCGGACTTGGCGGCGGCGAGCATGGCATCGGCATCCTTGAGATTAAGCGCGATCGGTTTTTCACAGAGAACATGCTTGCCTTGCTCGAGGCAGTAGATCGCGGCCTTGGCATGAAGGGGAGTTGGAAGGCAAAGATCCACGAAATCGAGTTCGGGATCCCGTGCCATATCACGGTAGTCCTTATAAACGCGAATCCCCGAAAGGTCGACCTGACCACCACCGGTACCAAAGTTGCCACGTACTCCAGACCAGTCTCCTGTCCGCCGGACTGGATCCGCTTCGGCGATCGCCGCGGCACGGACGCCTTTAAGAGTCTGGATCGCCCCGAAATGGGTCACACCCATGAATCCAATTCCCGCGATTCCCACCTGCAAAGTCTTCTTGGTGGCCATGTGTGTTAGAGCCTCCTTTTCCTCAAAATGACATTGTGTGAGGGGATAGTCCCCTTGTTAATCTATTCTCTGTTGCTCAAAAAAGTGTATGGAGGACTTTACATGATTCTGTGGCGGTTGTCGTGGAACTGGATAGTGTTGAGTCAAGCGGGGAAGCTTTCCCAGCGTGAATCGATCAGGCTCAGTCCCTCCAATGTCAAGTTTGGTTCGATGAAATCCGCGAAGTCTGAATCCTCGGCGAAGATTGAGGATAATCCTCCCGTGGAAATGACAGTCACCTTTCCACATACGGCCTTGCTGATCCGCTTAATCAGCCCGCGTGTCATCTCCAGCCACCCGTAATACAGCCCGGCCTGGATGCAATCAACCGTGTTGCGTCCGATTACCGAGGGGGGCTTCCTGACAGAGACTTGCGGGAGTAGCGCGGTCCGGCGGAAAAGAGCCTCCGCGCCCAGGTCCAACCCGGGGAGTATGACTCCACCACAGTAATCCCCTGACACACCTACCACATCGATGGTGGTGGCTGTTCCAAAATCGATGACCAGCAATGGTGGCGGATATTTTTGAAGAGCCATCCAGCTGTCAATGATACGGTCAATTCCAACTTCCGTGGGTGTCTCCACATTGAGTGGCATCAGGTCGGGGTGCAGGGGACGCGCCACTCGCAGGGGTACTCCCAAACCCGTACACACTCCCTCCCACTCACGGATCAATGGAGGAACCACGCTCCCCAGGATCACACGATCCGGGAAGAAGCTGTAGTGGTTGAACAGCTGCGAGGTGATACTGAGATATTCATCCGTGGTCCTGAAAGGATGGCTGGATATACGCCATTGGTGAAGGAGAGATCCTCCCTCAAAGGCTCCCAAAGTAATGTTGGTATTTCCAATATCAACAGCGAGTAGATGCACCCTGGGAGTCCTCAGCGCTCACGCCGTATATCCGTGGGTGGACGGACTCCTTCACGCTGTGGTTGTTGGTTCCAGCGGATGTTTTCGGATGGTTGAATGCTCGCAACCGCGTGTTTATAAACGAGATATTGCTCATCCCGTTCTTCATTCACGATGACAACAGTGAAACTATCGAAGGCAATAATCTTCCCATACAGATCGGAGCCATCAGCCAGATGAAGGGTCACTGCCACCCGGTCACGGCGTGCTTGATTGAGAAAACTGTCCTGAATGTTGATCTGTGGCTTGGTCATGCTGATCGCCCCCCTCCTGGGCTACAGGTTTGTGGACACGGTGGAATGTACCTGTGAGCCCGGCATCAAAAAGCAATACACAATCTCTCGATCCCATTATAGAACCATCTTTCTCAAACCTGCAACCTACGAGTTGATCAATTCCGCAACTTTTCTATACACCCCCTGGCTGTTGTTTGAATCCTAATCGCTTACCTTACGGCTCGTATCCAGTCGATTTCAAATTCCCCAGTATCGGCTCCATTGGTTGGATCAAGGCGTATACTGGTTATTGTCTGGCCGACCCAGAGAGGATGTTGAGATAAATCCATCGTGTATGTATGGAACTCTCCATCAGGTAGAACCTTGAAGACGGTCACCTTTTGTTCATTGAATTCTGGTGCGTTTTCCGTCACCCAGTAGAACTGCGCATATTCTCCCACCGTCACTTTCATGTGAATCGAGACTTTGGGGCAACCCGCACTTTCCGCTCTGAGCAGAGTCCTTCCCACATAGGGATCAGGTCCGGTAATCCTGCCCTTGAGTTTTCCCTCTGCGAAACCAAAGTCCTCCACGTCATGAAGGGGACTCCAACCTTCGTTGCTATCCATGAACTCAAAGTCGATATACTGTGCGGCTTTAGGAAGCCGTTCCACGGTTCGATAACGGGCACCCTGGATTTGAAGAACAGATGGGCCCTCCTTGGGTACCCTGACCGCCAACCATGCATTCTGGGAGTCATATCTCCAGCCTGGTTCTCCACCCGCCTCAATGTCCTTGCTGGTTTCGACTGCAGTTCCATTAAGGACCACCTTCTCCGGTTGGGTCAGATTGGCGAAAAGAACCACACCTTGCATTTTCTTGGCGTACTCAAGATTGATTGAGAGTGTTTCATCCGTCCATGTGGTTTGCCGGATGTTCGCCATGGCTGTGACATGAACAGCCTGATCGTCGGAACGAACCACTTTGGTTTTTGGTACTAGGTCCCTCCCTGTGAGACGGCAAACCGCTTGAAGGATCTGGTGTGGTGCGAAGACCCAAGGGCAGCGTACTCCATTGATGGCGCTCACATTGTCTGGCCAGAGGGCCACATCCTCCCCCTCGGGAGCTTGCTGGTGAGTGGCACTGTGGATGATGAGCCTGGCGATATCCCGCCATGGGTAACTCGAATCGTATTCAGCCAAGTCCATAATGGCCATGGCATAACGCAATCCATTCCACTGAACTGGCAGACCGAACCAGGAATAATTGAACAGAGATGCACCAAAAACAGGGATGGACGCACCCAGGAGGAAGGGGAGTTTGGAGTCATCCCACACATACACAAAGGGAATTCCGGTCCGTGCCCAGAAAACGGCATCACGGAGCCAGCGTTCTTCTCCACTGAACCGGTAGGCCGCCAGGAACGCATCCACCGCATCAGCGGAAGCGAGAATGTCCGGTGTGTGTACGGGTACCTCCCAGACTTGAGCCGCTCGTGGAACCTTAAAGGTCTCCATGAGTTCGAGGGTCTTGACCATGGACTGGTAGACCTGGGCATCTCCCGCGATGAGAGCATAGCGAAGGATGGTGTAAGCCTTCTGGGCACAAGTTCCAATCTCCAGGGCATCATCAGGCCCCAGCGTTCGGTAATCCAACCCCTTGAAAGTCTCTTGATCCTGATAGTCGGCATCAAACCGCCAACCCCCATCCTGTCCTCTTAATGCTAAAAGGGTTCCGGCGGCATCCTTATTGGCAAGAGATACTTCTGTTTTTCCGGGGAAAAGCTGGGCATCCAGACGTGGTTCGCCGCCGATGAGCTTGAGAACCTCATCCGCCCGTTCAAAACACTTGGTACGGACTTCGAGTGTGGGGCTTAGGAGCGAACCGAGTAGCAGGTCCGCGATGAAAGTCCGCGGGCGCTGCTTGCCGGACAGCGCGGGGATGCCATTCTTGCTGAAGAACCATTCCTTTGTTTCTGGAACCCATAGTGATTCGAGGTACCCTCGCATCGAAAACTCGATTTCTCCCTCGTAGGAACCATGGGGCAGGGGCGAGGCGGGCGGAAGAGGGTACTCTTTGAACCATTGGTCGATCGCGGTCAAGGCGTCTTTCCCTTGGGCATCCGCATAGATTTTGCACTGAAGCCTCAAAGGTGTGTCAGGACGAAGAGGGTAGGGTTTCTCTGCTTCATATTGGTTGGGAACCATGAAGTCAGGCACTGTCGGAACCATCAAACCCATCAGATGAGCGCGTTGCTGGTTGAGACGTTCACGCCTATCCGGTGAGGCAAACACGGCGCAGGGACGGTCCCGTTCCCCATCCCACTTCTGCTTGGCATCCCACAACAATCCTACCGTGCCATTTTTGGAGTGAACTCCGATCGCGGGGATCGTGATCATATTAGGGTGAACCACAGTGCGGTTCCGGTGAGGATGGTCCTTGTTGATGTCGAGATCGGAGGAGGAGACCTCACCCGGCACCAGCCATTCCAGGCCAGGATATACCGCCTCATCCCGTTCGAGGACATAGACCATGGGGCCATCAAAGGCCAGGAGATCCCGTGGTTGATCGCAGGTGACCTCGTAACTCACATCGATGACGGAAGCTCCCTCTTTCAACTCAAACCGGGTTTTTACCTCCCAGTTGGCCCCATCCATGTCGGTGTAAGTAAGGGGGAAAGCTATCGATTTCCCTTTATAATGAGAAAGATCGATCTGATTACGGCCTGGGATTTTCAACATGTCAGTTGCATCGACCCTCAGACCACGAGAATCCCTGAAGACAAGGCGTGTAATCTGAGGGATGCAAGCCACATGTCTCTCGACTCCTCTTCCCTGAACTATGATATCAATCGGGGTGTGGATATCGCGTGCTTCTGGAATTATTAGCCTTATTTTGTTGTTTGAGATTAGTGGTTCATAAATGGGACCAGACAGCCTTCTTGGAGGGTGGAAGGGCTTGCTCTCCAGGTAGATCTCCCCCTCTTTATTTTTTGCCGTGCAGCGGACCGAGGGGGCGAGGGAACGTGTGGGGCTTGGAGTCCAAATCGAATTGGTGAAGGCTTTTGTCTGGCCGGGAAGAATGGCGGCGCATTTGATTATTTGTTTTCCCGCTTCTGATGTGAATTCGGCTTGTGGTTCGACCAAGATGGCATTGCCTCCGTTGAGAAAGACGCATTCGAGTGTCAGTCCATTACTGCCTGGGGAGATTATTTGTCCGAAACTGATTACTTCCATTCCGGGGGCTATATGAAGGGAGCTGGTACGGGGTCCCACCAAGGCGAGTCTGGCACGTTCGGCTCGATCCACAGGAAGGTTGGAAATGATCAGGGGGAGTGGACCCATGCTCACTCCTGCCGGTCCCTCGGCTTTTACCATGATGTTATCCGCCGGACAGTCCCCTGTGTTCCGTATTCTGGCAGTTAATGTCCCTCGTTCGCCGGGAGCTTCCTTGTCTTCCTCGATCCGCAATCCATCCAGGATGAGGAAGGGTCCTACCTCATCGAGGTATGAGATGTCATCGATCAGAAATTCCCCGAAACCGGCGGCAACTCTCGCCGCGAAGTGAACCCATTTAACCTCTGGATTGGAGGTGTAGTCATACTTGATCCGCATCCGATGCCAAAC
This sequence comes from uncultured bacterium, assembly GCA_964581845.1. Classification (GTDB taxonomy): domain Bacteria; phylum Hinthialibacterota; class Hinthialibacteria; order OLB16; family OLB16; genus OLB16. The sequence continues at coordinate 18,366 of CAZORO010000005.1, read as the reverse complement.
TCCATCGCCATCATGTTCGCCCGGAATTTCATAGGTGGTGCGTGATGCGGATGTCTCCTCCAGAGGTTTCCCGTTCATGGGGATCACCATGACATTCATGACCGCGCCTTTCCGGGAAAGAGACTTGTACCAGAATTCCATCCCTCCCCGTGTCTGGCCAATCATCGCGCCTTGTTGGCCGCTTTCTGGAACCCAGTCCCGGTTCAGCCCCGCCTCGGGTCCAAATACCTCGGACCTGCGGATCACCTGGAATGAGTTTCTTCCAGAGTGGGCATCAGCGGAGAGGACAGATTCACCCATGGGAGACCAGTCTATAGGAATACCATTTGCTCCAACCTCCTCAAAAGAGCCATTCGTACAGGAATTCTCTCCCCAGGTGCTCAGAGGGATGAGAAGACAGACAATAAACCATACAGTCCTGTTCATTTTTGCGATCCTCCACTTGGATGGATTGGGCCTTAAAAAAAAGACAATCAACTCCACGTTTAAACAGTAGAGGTACGATGGTTTCTTTACGAGGCTATTTCTTTATGAGTCCGACGCACAACCGAGTGGCCAGAGCCGCCACTTCATCCGTATGGAATACAGAGGCGATGATCCGGTCATAAAGGAGATCGAGTGAGGGAGGGAATTCTTCGTCTCCAAGACGGTAGACCAACAGGATTTTGATTCTTCCAATCGCCTCGATTTCAACAGACAAATCGCCGAGATCGGCTTGCCCGCAAGGGTAGCGTGTGAGTGCTACGCGCAACCTCTCGATGTCGTTTCCGAACACCTTGAGAAGCAAATGGGTGGTTCGTCCCGCTGCTGGCTCGTAATAGAAGGCACCGCCGGGCAGTTCACGGAACGAGATCCACTCGCCAGTGGGAAGTATCTCTCTCTCCGTGGCCAGGTATCGTAAAGCCAAAAGCTCGTGATAGCTGTGGGGGGTCTCCCCATTACGTGTTTTCACTTCCAACGAGGGGGGAATAACCCGCAGCTCATCACCCAGCAGCCGTATCAGAATTCCGCCATTCTCCTCCATTTCCAGACCACCCAGAGCAGCGGCCTTTTTCAAATCCTTTTTAGCGAGTGCCTCCCGCGCCAAACGAATGGCCTCCTGTAGTCCCTCGCCCAGGTGATTGATGATGTGTGTCCTTTCCTCGGCCACTTGGCTCAGGCACTCCTTTGCGTAACGGCACCACTGGGCACAGCCCAGATCCAGACGTGGATTCGGAATGACCTGTTCACACAGGGAGCAGGTCCTTGTGACATCATCCTTCCAGAACTCGATTTCAGTTCCACAGACCGGGCAGGGAAGATCGAAGATGTCTTCCGGTTTCCATTGTTGCAAGCTCTGCCCTGGACATTGCGGGATGCTCTTTGAGAGTTCCATGATTTACCCCTAGGGTGGTCTCACATTCGGGAAACGGCTCAGGTCGGTGTGGGGTAGAAAGAGCGCCGCCATGTATTCATCCATGTAAGTGGGGTCGGCATTGAGCTCGAGGTATGTGATCCGGTTGGCGAGATCCTCCACCTTGTGCCGTGCCTTCTCGTATAGGAGCATCGCCTTTGCGCCTGCAAGCGCGGAATTGCCCAGATAAATGAACCGTTCGAGTGGGAGATCGGGCAGAAGCCCCACCTGGATCGAACGTTCCAGATCCAGGAATCTTCCAAATCCGCCGGCCACATAGACACGGGCTACAGAATCGAAGCCGAGATCCACCGCACGGAGCATCAGAGAACAGGCGCTATACACGGCCGCCTTGGTGCGTAGCAGGTTCAGAATGTCTCTATCATCCAGGAAGATCTCGTTCCCTGTCTCAGTTGCGTCTTCTGTCTCGATGATATATTGAGAATAACGAGAAGAATCCTTGCAGGGACGGATCCGGCCATTCCCATTCTCCAGGAGTAGTTTGCCGGAGGGATCGAGCAGCCCGGTTGAATGCAGCTCAGCCAGAAGGTCGATCATCGCGGACCCGCAGATTCCCTTGGGTCTTCCGCCACCGATGACAGAGTAGGCTGCCTTCCCGGTCTCCTGCTCGATCCGGATCCGTTCGATTGCCCCCCGTGAGGCACGCATCCCACACCCCACTCCGCTGCCCTCGAAGGCGGGCCCCGCCGATGCCGCGCAGGCCATCAGCCACTCCCCATTTCCCACGACCACCTCGCCATTGGTTCCGATATCCAGGAAGAGACAAATCTCATCGCAGTCTTCATCCGCGAGCGAGGTTTGAAGCAGTCCAGCGGTGATATCGCCTCCCACATAACTCCCCACTCCAGGGGCGATGAGCAGGGGGCCATCCGGATTCATCTCCAGACCCACGGCTCCGCCCTGCAGAGGGGGAAGGTGGTTGATCGTCGGAGTGTAGGGTTCCAGGCGGATGTATTCTGGCTTCAGCCCCAGAAAAAGGTGGACCATGGTGGTGTTGCCCGCCACCGTTGCACAGCCGATTCCGGTCTGAGCGATGGAGTGCTCATGGCAAAGATTCAGGATCAGGCTGTTGAGATTACTGAGAACCAGGTTGCGGAGCTCCTCAAGACGTCCCGGAGTGCTGGCGTAGTTGATCCTGCTGATGATATCGGCGCCACGCGCGATCTGACCGTTGTATCCAGAAGCGGTCCCCCGGACCCGTCCAGTGACAAGATCCACGAGATGCACAGCACAGGTGGTGGTTCCTATGTCCACCGCGGCTCCGTGTAATTGACTTCGTGTGTCCCCTGGTTCCACCCGGAGTATTTCCAAGGCTCGACCCTGAGCTGTAGATGCGACAGTTACAGTGACCTCGTGATCCTCCGTCCTCAATGCATCCGCTAGAGTCCGTAGAGTAGAGAGTGAAACTGAAACAGGCGTCTTGAGACCAAGGGCCCGCGAGAGTCGTTCAAAATCTCCGAAGGAATTATCAAGGCTGGGAGGCTCGACTGTGACAACCCGCTTGATTACAGGAGGAGAAAGCCGTTCGTCAATGTGAGACAGGACCGCTGGATGGAAGGTATCGACAACAACCGGGCTTTCTTCAATAAGGTGGCCGGGAACTTCGAGGACCACATCCTCGATAACCCGGCTGCTACAGGCCAGGACCCAACCCTGAGCGGCATCTTTAGGATTGAGGCATTCCCTGGGAACCTGTTCCAGATTCCCGGCGAGAAGACGGATTCTGCAATCGCCACAGGAACCCTCCCACCCACAGGGAGCCTCAATACTCACTCCCGCTTGGGTGGAGGCATCCAACAAGGAAGTTCCCGTCGCGACAGTGATCCTCCGGCCTGATGGTTGAAAGGTGACTACCGGCATGGGCTCTCCTTGTGACTTGTATAAATAGGCCTCTCGGCCGGTTATCCACCGCCACCTATTCTTCGGAACAGACTATTAAGCCGCCTGAAGTACGTTCTTCACAAAGGGTTCGATGTCTCCAGCCTCTTGAGGTCCGACCAGAACTTTCCATCCGGGCAGGGAGTCCTCCAGCTCACCCGAGATCTGTGACACATAGCCAGGGATGATGACCGTGCGGTTATTGGTCATTCCCTCGATACCCACCTCCTTCATGAAGGAGGCCACCTTGGCGCCGCCGAACTTCCCCGCGGCCCAGGCGGTTAGCACACTCATTCCCTCACATTCCGGGATGACCAGCCAAGCGGAGAGCCCGGAGTTTTCGATTTCCCCGGAGACGATAAAGTAGGTGAGGGAGAAGTTGGTTGTTACAAAGACTGGGCTGTTGTAGTTGGGTTCCCCGATGGGGTAGATCTTAGGCTCCACCTGGATTGGTTTTTGCGGATCGGTAAAGAGGTTTTGCCTGAGAGCCAGCAAGGAAACAAAGACCGCTGGGTCGAACTCTGGCAGGACCACCATGCCACCATATTTGGCGATCTCAATTCCAGCCTCGGCCGCGTTATCCATGGCATCGCCCGTGTCGACATAGGTTAGGATCGGATAACCCAACGACTTCACCCCGGATTTCAGAGCCCCCCGGCGCAGGATCGTGTTGCTCTGGAGGTGCTCACAGAGACTGTCCGCGCGCAGGTCGATATAGAGATCGCGAAAATCATCCTCGCGGGCCTTCTCCACCATCGATACTATCTCATCCACGCTTGATGATCCCAGCGCGAGGACCGATTGAGTCTCCTTGGCAACTGGAATGAGCCTGGAGATCGTATCCGGTATGGCTGAAGCAAGCAGAATCCTTTTCTCGGCGAACAGCCGGGCCACCTCGGCCAACACTTCAGCGTTGTCCGTTCTTGCGGCGAGAGGTCCTTGCCAGATCGAATAGACTCGTTCGAGAACCTCCAGCAAGCGCTCCCATGAACCCGAATGCCAATCGACACTGATGAGATTGGGACGCAACATCTCTCCCACCCGTTCCAGGATGTAAGAGGCCACGGCGCCGGTACGCTGGTTAATCTCAGCATCTTCAAGACTATCGCTGATTGAAATCCCAATGCCGGTTTGGTTTATAAAAGTTTTTTCGTGGCGGTATACCACAGTTTCACCACCGGCCTGGAATGCTCGTGGTCCTTCACCAAGGGCGACAGTTCGGATGGGTGGCTCCGATTGAGCCGCAAGGATTTGTTTGGCTTCCTCCGAGATGTAAGGGCACTCGGACACCTCCGCCTTCTTGGCGGCCAGTTTCATGGCGAAGGCCAGACAGGTGTTCGAGCCACACTCCTTACAGTTGGTTTTTGGGAGAAGTTTCTGGATTTGTAGACCTGTTAGGGCCATTATGGTTTTGTCCTCTCTTTCACTGTGACACAAGTCCTTGAATTATATATGGATACGTTTAGAATTTAGAACTAGCAGATTTTTGGGCGTGCTTAATTTGTTCAATTTCTCTCTCACAGGGGCCAGGATTTCATCGATTGGGGCGACCACCTGCTCCCGCATGAGTTGGAGTTTTCCCTCCTCCGAGAGGGCCACGTAATGCTTGTCCGTGATGGTCTTGGCGGCGTGCCCGATATAGCGCTCGAGGGCATAACCGTACCAACCGTGCGCCCGAAACTCAGTCGGCAGTGTATTACGAAGGTTTTTCGACTCAACCACCTTTATCCCCCACCTCTCCATGAGTGAGCGGATCCGATCAGAATAGTAACGGTGATAGGTTCCGGTCGTGACGGTAGTCCGCTCGGTAGTCTGTGAGGCGCTGAGCAGGTCGAGGACCAGGGCAGGGAGGGGAATCCGCCGGATAGATGGCTCGTTTTTGACCTCTCCTTCGATAATCACCGTACCATCATCCAGGAACTTATCCCAGGTCAGCCGGAAAACCTCCGTCAACCTCAGCCCCGCCAATCCCTGAAGTGAGATCCCAAGCGCCAACGTTGAGGCGACCTTTCGATGTTTGTCGATGATCCAGAGCAGAAACTCACCCACCTCCAAAATTGAAAGAGCCGGTTCGGACTCAACTTCATATTTCGTTTGTGCCACTTTTGGCAATTTGAAGTTGACGGTAATGTCGGTGAACTTGCCTGGCCAGTTGGCTGCTGCCCACCGGATTGCCCGCGTGATCGGATAAAGCCGGAGACGGATCGTGTTCTCGGATTTGCCCGTGTCGAGGAGTTCCGTTGCGTACTGTTGAAGATGACAGAGCTGAATCTCCGACCATAGTCTCAATCCCTGTTGTGCGGCCCATTCGCCCCATATCTCGTGACTGGCCTTGAAGCCTTCGATGGTTGACTTCTTACACGTGAGTGATTCCAGCCAGCCAGTAAGGACCTCGGCAATGGTCATTGAAGAGGTGCTTTCCCTGGAAGAGAAGCCGAGGATTCGCTCAGCTTCCTCTAAGGCATTATCCAAACCGTCGGCGTAGTACCTCACTCGCGTTTGTACGCCGCCGATATTCTTCCCTAAAACTCTCCATTTTTCGTGACCGATCACATGTAGCGTGAATCCGCTCGTTCGGTTTTGCTCTCGTTTCCCGTGGACCTTGTACTTCAACCCGGGACGGGCTACCACCACCCAATCGGTTATCATCGTATCCGCGCTCCCCTCCATCGCTTGCCGATGGCCCGCTGTGTTGTACTCCAGACCCCAGATACCTGACAAGAGCGTCGTGGACATTCTGGCCGTAGTAACCCTCTTGCAGTCCCTTGAGACCATGACGGCGCAGAACTTCCAGGCTCACCCGCCCGAAGAGGACTTGAGCCAGTTCCTCAGCCGTGTAAAAGGCATAAGGATCAATCCGGGTCACTTCCAGATCCTCTCCTGTTGGCTTTGTTCCGGTGCCTGTGGTTCCTGGAGGACCTTCCCCAGCAAGCCGAAAAGGTCCTGAGCCGTTTCCCTGGTCACCGAGACCGGGCACCATGTCTCGTCATTGAGGAATGCCTCTGGGATGAAGAGGATGAGCCTCTCGCCATGTGGCTTGATTTGCACCATCAACTTCTCCATCTCAGTTCCTCCGGAGATCCCTGTCCTTGATGATCTCGAAACGCCTGAGCAGGATTAGCAGAGCATCGAGGTCCGCATGGATCGAGGGGGCACTCTGTCTCAAGTCTGGAATACGCGCCTCCGCGTCCTTCATCATCTCCCTCGTTTCGTTGATTCATTGCGGCGTCATCTTGGCCCTCTCCATGACCTCGATCACCTTCAGCATCAAGTCACAGATCCGCTTCAGGCGGGACAACAGTTCCAGATCGTGGGATTGGTTCATGCCTGTTTTCCTTTCACGATGGCGTCCATCTCCATGTTGGTTCTGAGTACGAAGTTCTGGGCCGCTCTCAGCGCGTGTGTCTCCGAATCGAGAGAAGCCACCGGTCCGATGCGATGGCTGGCGGTCACAATCGCATACTTCCAGCGTCCCCGGACTGTTTCCCAGATGTGAATGCGGCAATGATAGGAAACCGGGCCACGCTCTGCTTTACTCAGCATGGGTTTTCTCCCGTGGTGTCAGCCGCCGGGTCTTCCGGGGCTTTGGAATTGGCAAAAAAGCCTGGTGCAAAGCGGACCAGATTGCCCCGTCCCGGTCCCGCCGGAGCCGGGCCGGGGTGACCTTCTCGATCACCCGCAGGGCCTCATCGAGGCCGGCGTGTTGCTGGACGTACTGGGCCTCGTTGGGGAATGGCCACCACTCGATGGTGTAGGTCTCCTGGCGCCCCTTGCGGCGGGCCCCTAACTTGACCCGCACCGTGACCTCATCATCCGTTTCCAGATCGAGCCGCCGCATGAGTTCCGGGGAGAGATCCGCCGCCCTGTTTGTCCATTGCGCCGGCCCCCAGTCGGCGGTCCGGGCCGGGTAGTAGATGGCCGTCCGGTTGTTGACGACGTAGACCTCGGCCTCGGCCAGCCGCGCCTTGACCTGGTCTTTGGTAATCCCGAGTTTCGCGGCCAGGTCCGCGTAATCCCACCGGCAGGCCACGTAGTTCGGGCCGGGCTTCGGGTTGATGGCCGCGTCTTGACCGGCCTGAAACATCGAACAAGCCCCCGTGATGATGAGGTCAATCATGGTGGTACCGGCCTCGTCCATTCATGCTGTTGGTCGTCCCACACGGCCCGGTCGGGCCAGCGTTCGACAAACCCCCGCCGGAATCTCTTCCGGAACTCAATCGCGCAACCGAGGTCCTCGAAAGGGGTAATATCGGGCGGACCCTCATGGCAGTCGTTATGCCAGGTGCGGGCCAGGTAGACTGGCTTGTGGTCCTTGAGCAGTCCGCCCCGCCGGATTCGCTTGGCCGTGGCGATCCCTTTAGGAATTTCCTTGCCAGGAATCATTCGTTTACCTCAGATTCCACCCGTTTGACCGTCACCGAGATCAACTTGAGCATCTTTTCCTCCTCATCAGAAACCCAGGAATGACCGCCACGCGGTTTTTTCTTCCCCTGGGTGAAAAAACATTGTCAGGCCACAGATCTCTCAGCCACGGGCATGGAAGGTTTCTTCTTCGTTGGCGGAGCGGCTTTCAGCTTCTTGACTCTCAAGCGGAGATACCCCTCGTGGCTGTAGAGCGTTCCGGCTGACCACACCCTCGACCCCACTCCCGGCGGGTCCTCGAAGACCGGCACTCCCACCAATTCCCCGCCCCCTATCTCCCCGCCTCGCGTCTGTCCGTGCCTCTAGCGCCGTCCTATGATTGGCGCTCCCTCCATCCCGGCGCGAAAAGCTCCGCCTCGGTCTGAAAATGGGTCTCTTGCTCCGGCTTGTTTTTTTCGAGCCTCAAGTCCTCACCTCGAATCACCGCCGCCGTGATCCAGTTGGTGTCGGTCAGCCTGGAGCAGATGTCCGCTCCGTACCGCGCCTTGATCTCTCCGCCGCCGATGTTGGTCGTGATCACGCATGGCGCGCGCCTCTCGTAAAGCGCGTCGATGTACTCACACATGCGTTGGATCGTGGCCTCGGATTGGCGCTCCCTCCCCAGGTCATCCAAGACCACAACGAACCGGCCACGGCAAGCGAGGATATGGCGGGTAAGACGTTCCTCGGCACGGTACTTTTCGCCCGTATCGGTTGCCAGCAGCGAGCAGTCAGCAGCGACAGACCGGCACGAAATGTAGTACCCCCCAACCCCGTGGTGCGGGATCATCCGCATGGCCGCACGATGAGCCGCAACGGATTTTCCGACTCCGGATCGTCCCACCAGGTAAAGGCCCGGAGATTTGGCCGGATGCCAAACCGCAAAAGCAGCCGCACAGGCAAACTTTGTCTCGTCCGCCTCACGCACCACCCCACGGAACTCCAGCGGAATCATGCGGCTGTAGTCGATCAACATGTCCCGCTGCTTGGCCTTGATCCAACACGGACAGCGCTTCTTGTAAACCGATCTTCCATCCGGCGCGTAAACAACCCCGCTGCCGTCACAATAGGAACCGTCCGGCCAGACTTTGGGCGGGTGCGGTCTGTCTGGAGCGGAATAATTACACGGCACTATGTCCGGCGGATCGCCAATTCCCATCTCGGCCTTGTGCTCCTCGATCTGGGCCAGAAACTTGGCAAAGCCTTTGGAGTCGCCTACCCGCTGCCAGTTGTCGTTACTCATCGGGACACCCGAACCCTTCCTCATCGTCAGCACCACCCAGCACTTGGGAAATCAAAAGGCGCTCCGCCGCCTCCTGCTCCGGTGTGCCACGCAATGCGCCTTTGTCCCGGAAGGACTCATCTGGCTTGTGTTTGCCATTCCCGTTCCCGTTAGCATGTCCCTTGTTTTGAGAGCGTCCAAACCAACCCACCAAAAACTTGGCCATCCCATTGGCCGTCTTTTTCCGGGATGGATCTGCCCTCACCCAGGCCAAGGCGTTGCGGCATTCCGCCAGAAGGTCGAGGCTTGGAAAGAGTTCCTTCCATTCGGCCAGTTGAGCTTCGGTCAGATCCCAGGTCTTGCGCTTGCCGTCGCAGGGAAAAGTCAGGATCGCCACCGCTGGAAGCGGCGCGGGAGACGAGTCCGTTTTCGTCTCCGCGCAAAAGTCTGTTGTTATCCCCTCATTTGCAGAATGAGGGGGTAGGGGGAGAGAAGATGAAAATGAAGAAGGGACCGTCACTTTCGCGTCTACAGGAGCGTCACTCATGGGTGTCACTCTTGCGTCACATCCCTTCTCTTTGAGTGAAATACGGTATTTTTGTTGGCGTTTTGTGGCTATACGCCGAGCGTCACTTTGGCGTGACATGCGCCGATTGATGAGTGTCACTTTCGTGTCACGCAGCGTCACGCGGTCATGTCCTAGTACATCGCCTAGCAGACTTTCAGATTGTCCTAGTACATCGCCTAGCAGAGATTCCAAGTCGGCAATTCCCAACCTGACAATCTCCAGGATGACCCTTTCTGTCTCCTCCTCGGTGGCCCGGACTATCCGGGCAAACTCCTCTAAGGTGTGAGTTAGTTGACCCTTTGGGTTGGCCCTCCACATGGCGCACAGGAGGTCAATCCATGCCCCTCTCGCTGCCAGCGAAAGGGGGGCGGTGTCACACACCCAATCCGCGGGATAGAACATGGACGCTGGTGCCTTACCCACTCCGCTTCCTCCCTGAAGTTTTTGGGATTTCGTTCCCTAATCAGCGTAAATTCAGCGTATCAATCAGCGTAATTTCGGAAACCTGGAGGGATTCACTCCAGGGCGTCGTAATGGCCCGGCGCCGAGATGTTTATGGGGAGTTCCTCGCGGATCTCGATATCGCCGTGCCGGCGGGCATACTTCATGACTCGTTCTCGAATGCGTTCCAGCGGGGCGGGACAGCCCTGCAAACAGAGCCAGGGCTTCCCACCCGCCAGAACGCGGACCGTCCGGGGCGGGACAGTGCTAGACACCGGCCACCCCTTCCAGACTGAAGGCAGCCCGCAGGACCTTCTCCGCATTGGCTCCATTCAGGATGCTGGGCAGGACATTTTGAAGGACCTCGATAATCTCAGGACCCCAGTCCTCGGCTGAAGACCCCACGATAGCCTCCAATCTGGAGCGCGTGAGACCGGCCTGGTTGAATTGCAGGATGAACTTAAGGGTCTTCGGCGGGATCTTTCCGGTTCCGGTCTTGGGCTGATTTTTCACCGGCAAAGTCTCCGGAATCCAGACCGGTGGAGGAGGCTCTTCCACCACCACTTGGGAAGGAGCCTCCTCGTCAGCCGGCCTCAGCGTATCCAGATCGAGCCAGGGAGGTTGTTCTGGCCCGTCCGGGAGGATCTCCCCCAGATCCACGACCCCCTTCTCTGGAGCGCTGAGCGCCTCATATTCGTCCTCGGCCTCGAAGGCTTTAACCATCTCGGGGGAAAGTTCGAGATACTTGCACAGGCGCCGGATGGCCGTCTTGCGCCACATCTCCTCTTCATCACTCACCCACGGACCCACGATGCTTCCTTTCTTGTCACGGCTCTTGGTTCTGGATTTAATGGATTCAACCTGAGAGCGGGTCATGACCTCGAATTGACGCTCCCCGGACTTCAGAAAAGCGACTGCATAACCCCCCAGGGCCACACCCGGATGGTCATCCATGCACGGCTCATGGACGAGATCCTCATGGATACCATAGGACACAAAGAACTTATCGTTCGCATGGACCACGTGTGCCGCGAAATAACTCACATCCATGGTGTTCCGCGCCAGGTGCATGAGTCCCCTGTAACCGGGAATGGTTTGGCACTCATAGCCATTGATCCATTTGTTCCAGAATGGAACCAGATACAGATGCCCCCGTTCGCCGCCCGGTTCGAGACCGAGTTCCGAGCAGGTCATCAAGGCCCGCAGGATGCTCTCCGCGGTGCATTCGTAGAGCAATGGCTCACGGGACGCGGCCAAGAGTACCACCTTGAGCATGCGCTCCGGATTCAGGTGTTTGGGCAGGACCTTGGCCATCGATTCCTGGGCCTTTTCGATCAGGGATTTGAAGTTATTCCGCTTCACGGTTAATGGGTTTGCGCTCATGGTTGGGGGTTCTCCAATAACGTGATCGTATTCCACCGGACACGCACGCCGGGGATCTGTTCGCCGCGGTGCTCGCGGGTGTAGCGTTCGATTTCATCAGTCCTGAACTGGATGAACGAGAGCGGCAGGTATTCCCTAGCAACCGCCAGACAAACCGAGAGCGGTTCGTCGACCTGAACACTCACCACCTCACGGCTGATCTCATTCGCCATCGTTGGCCTCCTTGCCTGACTCATGTCCGCTCACGGCACAGGAGACCGTGTGGGATTGTTTGGCGCCCTGCGGACAGAGGCCCCAATAGCCACAATACTTCCCGGTGCAGACCCAACTCTCCGGGTCAGCCGACAGGAACATCCCCGCCTCGATCAAGCGGCAGGCTTCCTGGTAATATGACAAGGCCCGCCGGTAGTCCTGATCGGTGCGCGCCGATTGCAGGACCTTGCAGGTCACGCTCTTCTTGTTGAGGACCAGGTAATCGAGGCTCACGTAGCCGGGGGATTGCTGGTCGAGGGTTCGCAGGGCAGGCCATACCAGGAGAGTTGTAGGCTCTTGTCCGCCGCATCCGCCGGGGGATGAGACCCGCTGGTCTTGGTGTCCCGCAGGCCCCCTTCCTCCTGGATATCGATCCGGCCTTTGACCGTGTAGGGGTAGCCGGGGATGGCCAGTTCCCACCAGCGTTCGAGGGCCGTGGGATGGATCAAGGGAGCCACCTCGTTGTAATGAGCCGTGACCAGCCGGGCCGCTTCATCCACGGCGCAACCACGGATCTTGTCCTCGCCCTGTTCTTTCTCTTCAGGAGCCAGAAAGACCCCTTGCTCCCATTCGGAGTTGAGCGCGTCGCGGGCCGTATCCAGAACATCCTCCAGGGGGGCCGGGCACCCACTACTCATGGTGACCCTGAAATTGTGCTCGACCCCAGCGTGAGCCGCCCTGCCACGCACGGCAGCCACCCCTGAAGGAATAATCAGGCCCTCGATATAACGGTAGTAGAATTGCCTCCCGCAGCGGTGGAGCATCGACATGGAAGTGGGGGAAAGATGCGCGATCATGCCGCCACCTCCTGTCTCTCCTTGATGTCGAGCATGTACGGACTGGGAAACCATCAACCTGTTCAATGCCCTTCTTTGGACGCCCCACACTCCTCGATCTCGTCCAAAAGCTTGAGAAGGCAGAAGCGCAAGACATCAAGAAAATCCTCGGATTCGCCGATAAAGCGATTAAAGCAGGGTAGTTGGATAATTTATTCGGACATGATGATCTCGTCATGGTGAAAAGGGTCATCCCAGATCACTAAAACCTAGCCACCAATTTCTAAACTGCCCTGAGGACTACCGATACCCACCCCAGCGGGAGAACAAAGGGGATTACTTGAAGGGGGAACGGGGATTTATGGACCGTCTTCTCATTGCTTTCTTGGCTTTTTCCATGCCCGTCTGGAGTATTCCCACTCCGACTCCAACGCCTATGCCTGGCATAAGACTTGGTCCTGGCCCAATTGTAAGCCTTTGGCGCGCCTTGCCTAACCCAGCCTCGGGCGAATCGCAGAAGATCCTGATCGTGAATGTGGGCGACTCTATAGCATCCCTTGAGGGGAAAACCATCAAAACTCAATCTTCGCAAGACCTGGTTGCTCTCACAGGTTCCCTATCTCCAGGCCACACCCGGTTCATTACCCTTCCAACCCAAATGCTCAACAACACCGTCGGGGATATTGTTTATTTGTCGGGCGGGGGAGCAATCTATCGAGGACGATATGATGGCCCGATAGGGCTAGGCCGTTGGGTTCAGCTCAGGTGGACATCAAAGAACTCATTCGGCCTCGCGCTTTCAAAGATATTACCGAATTCAACTGGAGATGATGACAATACAGGATTTGGGGAGAAGATCTGGATTACCAACCAGTCAAGCGAGTCGATATCACTACAGAATTGGAAGATCCAGGACAGGGCTGAAACTTGGCAAATTATTGCCCTTTCTGGCACAATCGCCGCCGGAGAAGAGCTGGAATTTGAGAACAAGTCTGGGACATCGATCTTCAACAACCAGACCCCAGATTGCATCCTTTTGTTGAACCCAGACGGAATCGAGGTTGACAGCGGAACTTACGTGGTTCCGGCTGAGCAAGGGGTTCCCACGGATTTCATACCATGTCAATGAACCTCCTAGAATTACTTTCTGGTGTAAGAATTTCGTACACCAGGGTGTTTTCATAGATTCATACCATGTTAATCAACCCCCATTCCTCTCTCCCCTTGACCCGGCGGGGGGGGGAACGGGAGCTGTTTTTTAAAAATGGTTACAAATGATATCCAAATGTTAATAAACCCATTGAGATTTCTATCCTTATGGAGACAAATCTTGTGCTTTGTTGACATTTCTATACCCTCGGACGATACTCTGATCAGATTTCGCCCCATAGCTTCGGCGATTGGGATCGGTGGCCCCCTTCGGGGGGCCATCTATGTTTTTGCACATTCATGAAGCGCGCCTACGTCTACATCGATGGGTTTAACCTCTACTATGCCGTCCGAAATACACCATACCGCTGGCTAAATCTCTCACTCCTTGCCCGCACTCTGCTCCCCCGATGCCAAGTCATCGGAATCAAGTACTTTACAGCCCAAGTTCTTTCCTTCCCTGGAGATCCGGCTGCACCCAGCCGACAACAGGTTTATTGGCGCGCACTTTCAACCCTCCCCGATCTTAAAATCGTCCTAGGCCGATTCCAGGTAAAGCCCATCACTCTCCCCCTCGAATCCGACTCTTCACGAATGGCGGCCGTGTTGAAATCCGAAGAGAAGGGCTCGGATGTCAATCTTGCCTCTCATTTGCTATTCGATGCTTTTAAACACGAGATCGATGAGGCCGCGGTCATTTCTGGAGATTCTGACCTCGCAACACCTATTCAGATGGTCCGTGGCTTTGGAATTGATGTCCGGATCTTCGATCCAAGAGAGCCCAAAAGAACATGCCTTGACCTGAAGAGAGTGGGATCAACTTACTCTCACATCTATAGGTCGGTCTACAAGAAATGTCAGTTCCCAGATTCCTTGCTCGACAAGGAAGGAAAGACCCTTCAAAAACCCATTGAATGGAATACCGGCAAAAGGCTCAATCGAACAAATCCCCATTCCTTGCTATAGAGGGTAACGCGACTATCTCTACTGCATTTATTGGCACAATGGTTGCTTGCAAAAAAAGGCCCAATTGCCTACACTTGAGGGGACCCAAAGCTACAGCAGAGATGGGGGGTGAAAGGTCTTCTTTGGTGGCCGGGATCACCCGTGGAGGCTCTTCTGGTAGTTCCAAGTCCTCCTCTTCGATCTCTTCCAGCAGGAAGGGTTCCTGTCTAATCG
>CAZORO010000005.1:0-3693 GCA_964581845.1 uncultured bacterium | reverse complement strand
CCTCAGGTTCCTCAGGGGCCTTTGTAACAGTTAATAGCCAGTCCCGCCACCCCATCAGAACCCGGATCACCTGATTAAGAAGGCGAACTAGCCAGCTCCGGACCGTGCGGTCCATCAGCCAGCCGGGGATCTCATTCTTCGGGGCGGGTGGTGAGGGGATCTCTTTCCAACCCTCCGCTGGGGGCTGGTAGTCACTTCCCGAAGGGCTGCGGTCGGCCACCGTTAGAATCCTCCTTCCACAATCTCCCCGCGAATCAGGGCGAGTTCATCTTCAACCGTGCGGATCTCCCCCAGGAAACGGCGCTGGGTTTCGGTCCGGTCCCGGACCGCCATCTTGGTGTCCTGGAGATCCTCATCCGGCCACTCCTCTTTCGCGGCGGCGGCCTGGCACCATGCAAGTTGGTTGTTGAGCGCGTGGGTGGCCAGTTTATCGATCTCACTCCGGCTGACCTCCAGGTTGTGCTCCAGCGCAGCGAGCCGTTGCCCCCAGTTGTCGCGGGTGCTGTTGGAGACATAGGCCCCGCAGCCGGATAGGAGCAGCGCCGCCATGACCACGAACAGCCCCCTCATTTTCCGTTTGAGCTCGTCCCGTTGGGTTTGTAGGCGAGAGCGCCGCCGGTCAGTAGACCCAGCAGCGTCGCGTAAATCTCGGTTGGCAGAAGACCGAGATAGTTGGCCCCGGCCATCAGCCCGATGACTACAGCGATCCCCCACCGGATATATTTCTTGTCCATGATGTTCTCCCCCATCCTCAAATGTTTGGTACATCTTACGTTCCAGAGCCTTGCGCTCCTGACGTCTTCTCTTGGCCAGCCGCCGCCGGTTGAGCCAGTCTTTGATAGGCTTCAATGGCCATCTATGCGAGATTCCAAACCCCCGTTCCTGACGGGCGATTTCCTCGTCCTGGCTCCCTAGAGTCGGCATTAGCGGCGGACCCTGCCCTTCTTTCTTCTCGTCCTACACATCTCACCCCTCCCGGATAAGTTTGACCACGCGGACACCGCGCAATTTGACCTGCTTGTACCATTTCGAGTTGACAGCCGCCCGCGCCGCCGCCTCGTAATCCCCACGCCCGATACACCCCAGCATGACCTTGAATTTGGCCAGCCCAGCCGCTCCGAGATTGAAACACATGTCCACCATGGCCATTCGCCGGGCATGGGTTAGCCTGCCAAATCCAGGCACGATCTTCCTGCAAGCTGAGATGCACTCCGCCACCTCTGAAATGAGTAACCTCTCAGCGTCTCCCTCGGTGATCCCCTTGCCGCTGAGCACCTTGTCCACCATCCAGGCTGGTATCCCGTGCGCCTCCATGTTGTACCCGTAACCGATGGTCCATTTCCCCGCCGGACAGCGGTAGGGTTTGCTCCGGAAGCCCTCGTTTTGTTTGATGAAGTTCAAGAGCTCATCCATGAGGAAGTGCTCCCTTGGCCAAATGCTGGAATAGAAACATGGCCAACTGACCGAGTAATGAGAGCACCGCCGTCCCCAGCGCCGCCAGAATCCCGCGGTAGAGTTTGCGTTCGTCCTCGGTCTTGGCCTCGATATACTTCTCCAGCCGTTCCTCGAGCTTGGAGATTTCATGCAGGTTAGCCTCGGCCTTGACCTCGACCAGATTCAACCGGGGACAGATCCCAGTTCCGGCGTGGCCACTTCCTCTGATCAGATCCATGAGGGTCTCCAGGCGCGAGGTGTGCTCCCGCTCCCTGGCGTCGGCCACCAAGTTGGCGGCCTCCAATTGCTTCTTGAGTTCCGCGATGGCATCCAGAATGGATTGAAGCCGGATTTCATAAATCTCAACCTGATCAACCTTTCTGCGCTCCTTTGCATTGTGATCTTCCATGGTCATGCCGCCCCCCTCTGCTGCTGTTTCTGGACATAGCCGACCACGTTGGCCATGGCCCGGATGAAGTCTGGTTTGGGTTTGTAACTGACCGTCGTGCCCACCCCGCCCGTGGTATCCCCGGCCTGGATCTGGACCCCCAGGGGATCATCCAGATCGCGGACCACCTGGTAGACCCGGCAAGTCACCGCCGTCTCACTCTCCTTGGAGACCAGGCTAACCCTGCTGCCGGGATCGAGGGCCAGGGCCTCGAAGGCATAGTCGTAAAGGTCGGTCATCGAGAGATCGATCACCCCCACCGAGATCGTCTCCTGGGGCCGCGAACGGCGCAGCAGTTCGGCCTGGGCCAGTTTGGTCAGGTCCCCCGCGTTGACCACATCCGGGGCCTGGTAGAAGCCGGTGCGGATGCCATACTCCGCCTGGCTATCGAGATCGTTGACCGTGACCGTGGCCGGGGTTCCGGAGACCACACCGGTCACCACCAGCCGGTTGTTGACCGTCCGGTAGTCCACCTCCTGCACGATCCCGGTGGCGTTCTTGCCGTAACGGATGACATGCCCGAGGTCGTTCCCAATCGTCTCCTTCCAGCACAACCTCCGCTGCGGGGTCACGTAGTAATAGCCGCCATACAACGCCAGCAGGTCCTGGAGAGCCTGGAGGAGGGTCTTGTTCTCCGCCGCCGCCATGAGCGTCTGGTTACCAATCGCGGGGGCCAGCGTCCCGAGATAGATCCCTGGCTGGATCAACTGATGGCCGTACACCCAGTCCCCCAGAATCTGTTTGACTGTCCGCGAACCACCTGAGTCGTAGGAACGGATCACCTCCAGCCCCCATTGGGCCAGCAACCCCTCACAACTAACCTCGACCATGCGCGTCTCGGCGTCGATCAGCCGCTTGAACTGGATCACGAAAGCGCGTTCCGGGTAGATCCCGTTCCCGCGGTAGAGCCAGAGCTCGTTGGGATTCTCGAAGGAATCCGCCTCACTGGTGTCACGCGGGTAACTGAAGGTCAGTTCGCCCGGCTCGTTGACCGTCTCGGTCCAGCGCCCGCCGCTCCAGTCGTTCAGTTCGGCGATGAGTGCTCCCCAGCGGTCACGCAGCTCCAGCCGGTAGCCCCCGCTGAAAACCCGCAACTCCTCCAGTTCGACCGTGACCGGGAATCCCGCCAGTTGGGTCGTCCCCAGCCGCCGGGTACCAATCAGCCACCACTCGGGATGCTGGTCCGCCCGAGTCGTCCAGAAACGGTCCGTCAGGACCAGGCCGCCCAAGAGCTGCGACCGGAAGGCACCCGCCCCGAACCCGAGGGGGTCACCATAACCGGGACCGATCTGGGGACTGGCGCTAGCGGGCACGGGCTTCCTCGACAATCTCAATCGGCCTCGGCCTTTGCTTCATCCTCGCCTTGATCTCTGCTTCGAGACAGGAAGGATTTCCCATCACATTTGCCAGGGCCGGATTGCTTTTGCATTCCTCCCGGATCTCGTTGATGATCTGCTGCCGCTCACCCCCTTGTTGTTTCAATTCACTCCATTCCTGGATCAGGTCCTTGAGCCGCGAGACCGAACTCGCTAAGAGGATGTGCTGGGGCCGGGTGAGGGTCAGTTCACTGACCGCCACGTCGAGGTTGTTCAAAGCCTGTTTGGGGTCCATCGCTTTCTCTCCTCTCATTTCCACGATTCCTCCTGGAGGGACCCGCTCCGCCGGGTCCGATTTGGAGGGACCCGTTCCATCGGGTCCGATCCCGGACGCAATGGAATGCGTCCCTCCATCGGGTCCTTTGCCACCTTATGCAGGTGTGTAATACGGAATCCAATAATCCGTGTTGTTGACGTTGATCCGGATTCTTCCGG
>CAZORO010000004.1:28158-40263 GCA_964581845.1 uncultured bacterium | reverse complement strand
ATGGATACGAGATGGATGTAACCGTCGCATCCCCCGAAGAGAGCTATCCCGCCGGTGACAGCCGGAGTTCCATTGATATAATTGTCTGTTGCATAGTTCCACATGGCTTTGCCGGTTGCGACATCAATACAATGGAGCGCGTTATCGTAACTGCCAACAATTATCCATCGGCCTTCTCCATCGGGAGCAGGGCTCCAGTTGACGCCGCCCAGGATCTGGCCGCCGGTTTCATACTTCCAATTCATGCGGCCTGTTGGAGCATCCAGCGAATAGAGGAAACCATCCGAGGAACCGGCAAAGACCGAAGCATCCAGAATGAGAGGCGCCGACTCCACAGCCGCCTCTGTATGAAACGACCATAGAAAGCTTCCCGATTGCACATCCAGGGCGATAATCCGGCTATCATCGCAACCGAAGATCACTCTTCCTTCGGATACAGCAGCCGAAGATTTGATGGAATCGCCCGCATCATACGTCCATAACAGAGCCAGGCGCGCCGGTAAATTAGTTGAGGTAGTTCCCTGGAGTTCGGGGCCGCCATGAAACATGGGCCATTGGGAGGGAAGAGTTGCATCAGGAGTCGGGACTTCTTTAACAATGGCCTGTTCGCTATTTGATGGCGATATTGTCAGGGTTGTTTTCCCGCGAAAAAACAGCCAGAGCGCGCCGCAGGCCAGAAGCAGGAGCAGCGCCATTCTGGCCCTGTTTGCCCATTTCGCGGTCTGAGGCATTGCGTTCTCCAGACGCCGCAGGGAGTCCTGCACCATCTAAACAAAGGCGATCCCGGCTCTCAGGGCGCAGAAGGCGGGCGATCCGGGCCGCCGGGTCCGTAGCGGATGATATCGCCGCGGCTGACAGCGCCATTGGTTGGATCATAGGTATCATCGATTCCCTGGTTCGCCGCGGAATCCAGATCGCCGTTGGGCCCTACGGAGAGAATTCCGTAAACCGTCGGCCGTCCCTGATTCGTTAAATAGTCGCCTAGCGTGATGTAAGAGTAGGTATAAGGCGGATTTCCCGGAAAGAAGAGCTGCATGGCCGGCGACAATCCGCCGTTATTGAAGGGATCGTAGAGAAAGGAAGTGACATAATCAATCGGCGTCGTCAGCCGCGCAAATTGGTTGGCTTGAACCCAGTAGGCCGGATTGAAAACCGGATGGTCATCCCCGTCTGCGGGATAACTACCGTTGTCGACGGCGTAGGATTCCACCGCAATGCTGACCGTGCGCAGATCAGCCTGAACACGTCCCACCTTGGCGCGGGTCTGAGCGGCCAGGAAATTGGGAAGAGCAATGGCCGCGAGGATGCCGATGATGGCGACAACAATCAGAAGCTCGATAAGTGTGAATCCTTTTCCCCATGAGAAACCTACACTCCGCATTCTACATCCTCCCTTGTTTTTCTTCTCTTTCGGATGATCGGTTGGACACCGGTCAACCAGCAACAGGCGGCACACCTTCATTCTAAAGATAGGGTCCACCGGGGAGACTTGCTCGCGAGGAGAGAAAGTCTCCCCCGGCGGACTTCCACAGGATTCACAACTCAGTATACCTCAATTGGCCAATAGCCATGATGGCTTATCCCTCAAGCTTAGTAATTGACCCAATCCGTGATTGAGGTCGGCAGCGCCGGAGCGGGCGGAACAGTGATCTTGTCAATCACATAGGTACCAGGCGTATCGGCTCCTCCACCAGGATAACCGCAAGAGACGGCGACCTCTTTCTGCCCATCACCATCGACATCACCCACCCCAATGTCGGCAATTGGAGCGCCAATGGCGACCGTATTTCCCTCACCATCTCCAGAGATTCCAAACCGGAGATAATGATTGCCAATACCTGCTGGAACGAGATTGCCGGCATCATACGGCGGGGCCTGATCACGGCGGACATAACCGAAGACATAACCCGTCCGTGTTCCGGCGATGACTTCCTCGTCGCCATCCCCATCGAGATCGGCACTGGTCACGGCTACGAATCTCTGGCCTGGGAAGATGTCAATCACTTCGAAATCGAAAGCGATCGATCCTGGAGGGCCAGCACTCTTGGCCTGCATTGAGATCACGTAACCAGTAACCGGGGCGGTCTCTTTGGAGAGCCCCATCAGGATTTCCTTCTTTCCATCCTTGGAGGGATCGCCCACGAAGAACTTGGCTTCTTTCCCGCAGGGGTCGAATTCCTTGCCGAGTTCAGGGCTGGTCGTGGGCAATTGAACACCATCGAATGGAGCCTGCCCCTCAACCCACAAAGTTTGGCTTACAGTTGTGACCAAGGAACCGCAGCTTCCCGAGGCATAGCTGGTGAAGGCGATCATCTTAGGTGATTGCTTCCAATAACCGATATCGGGTTGCCCATCGTTTGTGACATCACCCAGGAAGGTCGCACGGTATTTATTTCTCGCGTTGTTATCGGCCCCTGTCGCTGGTCCTCCATACGTGTTGGAGCAAATCGCCGTACCAGTGTCATCCAGACCTACCAAACGGGGTGAATAGCTGTCAATCAAACCCGAACCAATGGTGATGAAGTCCCGGTTCACCCCTGGGAAGAATCGTCCGGTCTGTGAATAGGAACCAGCACTACCGAATTCCACCGGTAATCCAGCCAGGAGACTCCACGCTGAATTCGTTCCTGGTGGATCCGTGTTATTCCGCCCGAAAAAGGCAAACTGAGCGCTACTTGCCCTTCCGTCAGCACGATGGTTGAGAAGAATCTGGTGCCTTCCATTCCCAAGGAAATCACCCGTGGCCGCGAACCAGGCACCCTCATCCATTCCCGCCGTATAAACATTCTCATTGGGAATTTCGTTGAACGGATCAGTGATGGTCTCCAAATCAATTCCGTTTAGGAAGAACACATTCGTGTCATTAAAGACACCCGCTGCCCCACCCTTCACGGTTGATACGACATCAGCCACACTGTCCCCATTGACATCACCCACACCGATACCGAGATACTCGGTGTAGGGCTGGGAATCCAGCTTGTAAACTTCAGCGTTAAACGAGTTGATGGTAGGTGTCGGAGTAATCGTTGAGATCGTGGGTGTCGGCGTCGGATTCACCAATGGGTCGTCTTTAATGAAGATGTGAATTTCGTACGCAAAAAAGTCATCTGGTGTCCCAACCGCATTGTGACCAAACACGATGGTATCACCGGCGGCCAATGTTTGAGTCAAGGCTTCCGCTCCCCCTGAGCCAGTTTGCCAAGGCTGGGGACTGGCGGAGTTCCATTGAATGGTCGTGTCATCCTGCTGCCCAGCAGATACTTCAACACCATTGACGATAATGACCCACCTTACTGCTCTTCCCTGGTGCCGCAGCATCCAGCCTCCACCGCTGATGATGTAAGTTGCTGCTTTGGGGGCAGTCCATTTCAGGCGTGCGGGCCCATGTGCCATGATACGTCCAGCGGGGAAGTCATGAGGAGATAGGCCAGTAGCCCGGCTCCAACCCAAGTGGGTTCCATCGCCCCAAGCGGTCGCACCTGGTCCCATATCACCGGGAAGGAAATCCTGCACAACCGCTGGGAAAGGATTCAAGAATTGGTCCGTGTAAGTCCACACATCATTCGGGTTCCCATTTTCTTCGCTCCAATCCCCAGCAAAATCCCATTCATGCTTTGGCTTGGGTGTCGGTGTAACGGTTGGTGTAGGCGTGATGGTGGGCGTAGATGTTGGTACGATGGGGACACCTTCAACCGCAATGACGATGCTATAGGCGAAGAAGTCACCGTCATCGTGCCCAAACATGATCTTATCACCAGCTGTCAGGCTTTGCGCGAGGACCGCCGCTCCCCCCGAACCATTCGACCACTCCTCCGGTGTAGTCGAATTATATTGGGGTGTCCCATCGTTCTGCGTACCCTGGCTCAGTTCCACATCATTTTTCCAGAGATGCCAAGTCACTGTGCGGCCGATGTGACGGAACATCCAGCCTCCACCCCCGATGACATAATTCCCATTTCTTGGACAGGTCCAGATAACACGGGTGGGCCCATGGGATCCCACCGCACCAGCGGGAAAATCATGCGGGCCCGCGCCGATTGACTTGGCCCAACCTTCATGGGCCGGACCCAGCCCATCCCAACCCGTCTGGCCGGGGCCCATGTCAGGTGTGTTGAAGTTCTGGACCACGGTGGGAAAGACTTGTTGTGATCCATTGGCGTAGGTCCATTCGCCATTCGGATTGGTTACTTCAGCCCAATCCTGACTCAGATTCCACAGCACCTTCGTCTGCGCCGCGATGCCGATGCTGTAAGCGAAGAAATCAGGATCATCATGCCCGAAGATCAGCTGCTCACCCGCCACGAGGGTTTGGGTAAGGACTCCCGCGCCTCCGCTGCCATTCGAAAATGGCTCTGGCGTTGTGGAGTTGAATTGGGTAGTTGAATCGTTCTGCGTGCTGCTGGTGAGGTCAGTGAGCGTGTCTCCACTCTTTTTCCAAATGTGCCACGTCACTGAACGTCCAATATGACGGAACATCCAGCAACCGCCGGAGATGGTGTAAGTGTCACTCCAGAGACACGTCCAGACAATCCGGCACGCTCCATGAGCCCCCACCGCTCCCGCTGGGAAATCGAGAGTTCCTGCTCCGATCGATTTAGCCCAGCCACGGTGAGCCTCACCGATTCCACTCCAGCCGGTCTGTCCCGGACCCATATCCGGGGTGTTAAAGTTCTGGACCAAATTGGGATAGGCCGCCAAATTCTCATCCGCATAAGTCCATTGCCCATTCGGATTACTTGCCTCACTCCAATCAGCGGAAAGGTCCCAGGTCTGCTGTGCCCAAACGGAACCCACCGAACAAAGGATGGCCACTACAATCAACGCCAAACTACTCCTCCTCATTGTAAATAACCTCCTCCACCAAGAATGTACTCACACTCAATCCTCTGGATAGCGATTCCCTCACGGTACATGTGAAGTAACGGCGCTCTCATTTCCAAAACGATCGATTTCAGTAGTGTCTTTCAGACGTATAAGACAATCTTAACCACTTTTTACTTCAAAACTTGAGCCTTGTCAAGGTGCATATTGGAATCAATACAATTTTTTTTGGAGATCGACCAAAGGAGATTGAGAGTCCCGAGAGGGGATTCACTGGTAAATCAATACCACCATCTAGAGGTAATAGGTCAACTTTCAGATCATTCACAAACACAGGACTCCTTAGGGTTCAAATGCCGGTGATACAAGAGTTTTTCATGGCGGACTCAACGAATCGATAAAAGGTTGTTAAAGGGGGTTGATCTTCCCACACTGATTTGGTATGAAATACAATCAATACAGTTACTAGCCATATCCAGTTTACCCGTCATGGTCCATTGTTGACAGGGCTAGGGGGCAGTAGTAAACCGATTTCGGCATGGATGAAATGTCAGACGTGTCTTAATGAGTGATTCACTTTCTTGGTGGGAGGGAGGCAGTCAATGATATTCGGATTCTTCATGATCCTCATCGCCGCCGTGGCGGGAGGGGCTTTCGGTTTGCAGTACCGGGTGATGCGCAAGTACACCGTGGACAATGCAGCGCTCCTGTCTTTGTTTTTTGCCACCATTGTGGTTCCGCTGATCGCGATCAACATCCTGCTTCCTGGCTGGACAACCGTGATCAAGTCCGTCGGGTTCAAAGCCAACCTTCTTGTCTTTGTCTTTGGATTTGGCTGGGGGCTGGGTGCGATCACCTATTCCTACAGTTTCAGTATCCTTGGGATGGCCCTTGCAGCTTCGATACTGAAAGGCCTCACTGTGGCGATTGGGTCGGGAGTCCCCCTTGTCCGGCATTGGAATGAAGTTCCCGGAAAAGCCAAAACGGTAACCATTCTCGGGATCGGGGTTCTTTTGGTGGGAACATGGCTGGCCGGCAAGGCGGGGATCATGCGAGAAAAAGACCTTCGGGAGCTGCCTGAGGGAACTGTTGCCGAACCAACTGCATCCTGTGTCATCAAACCGACCGGCAAGGTCTTCTGGATCGGAATGGCGATCTGTTTCATCAGCGGCCTTTTAAGCGCCTGCGCCAATCTGGGCTATGAGTTCGCTGATCCACTTGAGAAAGAAGCTACCGCCACCCTGGGTGATGTCAGCCTCTATGCCACCCTGATCCGCTGGATGCCGATGTACTGGGGAGGCATCACCGCCTTACTGATCTTCCAGGGTGGATCGATGCTCAAGCAGGGAACCTGGAAGTACTATTTCGCGCCAGGTTCGGGACGTGATTTCCTGATCTCCTCTTCGATGGGTTTTGTCCATTTCCTCGCTCAGATCCCCTATGGCATCGGAGCTTATTACCTTGGGACGCTTGGCACCACGGTCGGTTGGGGCGCCAACATCGGTATGGCTCTCATTGTGGCCTCCGCCTTGGGCTTCATGACCGGGGAGTGGAAGGATGCGGCAAAATCCTCTGTCCGGACCCTTCTCTCGGGAATCGGTGTTTTGATTGTGGCCATTCTCATTTTGGCTTACGCCAACAGCTTGGTGGAAATAGCTCAATAACCCACGGCACCATCTCAGAGGTAACCGGGAATGCCACACAAGAAACTACCATTTGCAGCGATTGGATTCATCCTCATGATGAGCATGGAATTTACACCTTTGGATGCGAGTTCCCTTTTCCCATCGAATCTTCCCGTGAGAGACTGGGTTCAATTCAATGCGGAGGGATTCAGTCATCCTGTGTGCGGGGTGGTTTATCAATCCAGCGATCAGGTAACCAACGGAATGGCCTTGGGTGGACTCGATACAGGGTGTCTTGATCTCGAATCCACCGGCTTACTGGGGTATTGCACCCTGTTCAACACCCATGTTCCCAGGCGTGGTCCACTCAACACCCCAGTTCTGGGGATCAGCGTGGGAGAGCGAACCTGGGTATTGTGTAAGAGCCAACCCAAGAAACCTGAAGGTTTCACCAGCCACCTGGTGGAAGCCCCACCGGCGGAACTCCACCTGGAAAGTGTCAGTTTGGCCAAGAACATCCGCTACTGGGGGCACTACCCAATCGTCGATGTGGAGTTTGAAACGGATGCCCCGGTGAGTTTGGGATTGCGAGCTTGGAATGCCTTCCTTCCAGGAGATGCCAAAGCATCCATGGCACCAGCGATTGTTTTCGAGACTCACCTGCGGAATGCATCTCCCGAAAGACAGCAGGGGACGGTGGCTTTCTCATTTCCCGGCCCCCTGAAACTCGAAGCCGGTTCGGAAACATTCCCCCGTGAGGAGATGCGTGGTGCTTACAGCGGGACCCTTGTTCACGGGAACCTCGGTTCTTATGCGCTTGGAGTCCTCGATCACGAGTCCGCCAGGTTCGGTGGTGAGCTCGGGATTGAGGGCGCTCGATGGGCCAATATGTCGAAGGCTCTTCCGGAAGCATCATCTGATCACTCGGGTACTTCGGTGGCAGTGGATTTTGCCCTGGATCCCGCGCAGGAGAAGACAATCCGTTTTGTTCTGACATGGTGTTTCCCAACCTGGAAAGGCGCGGATAAGTTCGAGGATGGGGGCTACAACTGGACTACCAGCGCCGAACACACCTTCACCCACATGTATGCGAAGCATTATCCAGATCCCTTCAAAACGGGAGGTGATCTGGCACAGCATCATGAAACACTCCTTCGCCGGATTCTAGCCTGGCAGGAAGTCATCTACACGGAAGAACCGCTTCCGGAATGGCTAAGGGATTCATTGATTAACATCCTCTACATGGTCACCGAGGATGGTTTCTGGGCTCAAAAGAAACCGCCCGTCCCGGACTGGGTACGTGAGGAGGATGGACTGTTTGGACTGTGTGAATGCCCACGCGGTTGCCCGCAAATCGAATGCATCCCAT
Organism: uncultured bacterium; assembly: GCA_964581845.1. Lineage (GTDB taxonomy): Bacteria > Hinthialibacterota > Hinthialibacteria > OLB16 > OLB16 > OLB16. Next base: position 32,448 of record CAZORO010000004.1, on the reverse strand, counting down.
GTAGTTTCTATGGTTCCTTGCCATTAACCTACTTCTTCCCCGACCTCCAGTTATCCACCATCCGGGGGTACATGGGTTATATGGCGGATACCAAGGGCAATCCACCCTGGACATTCGGGCCCCGCACCGAGCTGTGCAAACCGGCTCTAAACTCACTCTATCAGGCCGCAACCAATGGAATCAGTTTGGCTGGAATTATCGACCGGTTTTTATTGGCGCGGGATACACCCGACAAGGCACTGACCAGGGAGTTCTATCCCAAGATCAAGGATTGCATGACCTGGACCGCCGGGCTGCGCACAACACCTTCTTACTCCATCGGCCAACGTCTGATCTCCATGCCAGATATGGATGGGCATGTGACTGGTCTGGAGTGGTTTGAACTACAGCAACCAGGTTGGTTCGGTATGGTTTCCCATATTGGAACTCTCCATTTGGCGCAACTTCGTATTACCGAACGGATGGCGCGGGAAGTAGGTGATACAGAGTTTGCAGCCCAGTGCACGGATTGGGTGAGCGCGGCATCCGAAGCGATGGAAAAGTATCTTTGGGACCCACGCGGTTATTACATCAACTTCTTCAAACCGGAAACCGGCGACCGTTCTGAGCTGGTGTTCGGGTACATGCTCGATGGTGAATGGATCCTTGATCACCATGGACTCAAGGGCGCCCTGCCACAGGATCACATCCAAGCCACTCTCGAAACCATCAAACGTTGCAACGTAGCACTTACTCAATATGGCGCGACAAATTACGCCAATCCGGATGGCACTCCGGCGGTGATCCCCGGCTCCGGTCAACTGGTCGCGGAGAGTGGGTATGGGACCTACAGTTACTTCCCCCCCGAATTGCTGATGCTGGCGATGACTTTCATGTACAACGGCCAGCGTGATTTTGGGATCGAACTGGCTCGTAAGGCCTGGCACAACATCATCTGCCGGATGGGCTATACCTGGGATATGCCGAATACCATGCGTGGAGATGCTGACACGGGTGAAAAAGCATATGGGTCCGATTACTACCAGGACATGATTTTATGGTCTCTTCCGGCAGCCATTATGGGGTTGGATGTAGCTGCCCCATGCAAACCGGGTGGGCTGGTAGACCGGATTCTCCAGGCCGCGAAGCCATGTGCTGATGAAGAGTAATGGTGAGGGCTTTTGCCCTGCCTTGAACTTGTTCACATAGGAGGCATTTAACATGATTTCAGGAAGGATGATGATCTTGGCCATGGCACTCATCTCTACTACCTTGGGTGTGAATGAATCCCAAGCGGTTCCATCAACCTTGTTCCCCCTGGACCTGCCCTCACGGGATTGGGTCTATTTCAAAGCGGAGGGATTCAAAGATCCGGTGTGTGGGGTGGTTTACCGGATGAAAGATCCCGTCACAAATGGTCTTTCGCTGGGAGGGATCGATACGGGTTGTATTGATTTGGAAACCAGCGGATTGTGGGGGTACTGCACGATTTTCAATACTCATGTCCCACGCCGTGGCCCTGTCAACCTTCCCATGCTGGGGCTGAGTGTGGATGGCAAGACATGGGTGCTCTGCAACAAGCAGCCGAAGGAGGGCTGGGGTGGTTCCCAGAAACCAGTCGAACCGGTCTTCATGGATCTTAAATTGGAGGGAGTCGAGACCGCCAAAGAGATCCGTTATTGGGGGCATTACCCTGTCGCTGATCTTGAATATGTGACTGATGCTCCAGTTTCCGTGGGGATGCGGGCATGGACGCCTTTCCTGCCGGGTGATGTGGTTGATTCGATGGTTCCAGGCATCATCTTCGAGGTCCACCTTCGTAATACCTCCAAGGATGCTCAGAAAGGAACCATCGCCTTCTCGTTCCCCGGTCCCACCAAGCTTGAGGCAGGTTGTGAAACCTTCCAGCACAAAGACATCCAAGGTGGCTTCAAGGGCGTGGGTGTTGAGGGCACATTGGCCTCTTACGCCCTTGGCCTGATTGGCCCTGGGAAGGTCCGCTTCGGAGGCGAGCTGGGAGCGGATGGAGCCGCATGGGCGGGGATCTCCAAAGGCTTGCCCGAAGTGAAGGAAGCGGCACCTGGTTCATCAGCTGCCGTGGACTTCTCCCTGGCCGCTGGCAAGGAGGAAGTGGTCCGTTTCGCTCTGACTTGGTATGCCCCCACATGGAAGGGTGGCGGTTATAACTGGGCGGGCGGCAACATCCATCACCACATGTATGCCAAGCACTATCCCAGCGCGGAATCGACGGGACAGTTTCTTGCCAAGAACCACCAGAAGCTCCTCGAACGGACCCATGCCTGGCAGCAGGTCATCTACAACGACAACACACTCCCCGTTTGGCTGAGGGATTCCCTGATCAATATCCTTTACACGATCACCGAGGATGGTTTCTGGGCGCAGAAGAAAGACCCGATGCCAGCCTGGGTCAAGGAGGAGGATGGTTTCTTTGGCCTTTGCGAGTGCCCGCGCGGGTGCCCTCAGATTGAATGCCTACCCTGTAGTTTCTATGGCAGCCTCCCCCTGGTTTACTTCTTCCCGGAGCTGCAGCTTTCCACCATCCGGGCTTATCAGAATTATCAAAAGGAAGATGGCACGCCAGTTTGGATCTTTGGATCTCCAGTGGAATTTTGTGCTCCCAATCACACCCAATACCAAGCCTCGACGAATGGAATCAGCTTGGCGGCGATTATAGATCGTTTCTTGATGTGCCGGGATACGCCTGATCAAAAGTACCTCAAAGAGTTTTATCCCATGGTCAAAAAGACCATGACTTATAATGTCAACCTCGGCAAAGCAGGAAATCCCTCCTATCCCCTGGGAGATCAAGTCATGGCCATGCCGAATATCGAAGGAAACCTGGAGTGGTTTGAAACCCAGGCGCCTGGCTGGCAGGGAGTCGCTGCCCATATCGGCATTTTGCGCTTGGCGCAGCTGGGAATCAGCGAGCGTCTTGCCCGCCAGGCAGGCGACACTGAATATGCCGATCAGTGTGCCGAATGGACCAAGCTGGCGACTGAAGCGTTGGAATCACGGCTGTGGGATCCGCGCGGCTATTACCTCAACTTCTTTGAACCCACAAGTGGCACCAAGTCCGAATTCGTATTCGGTTACCAGCTCGATGGCGAGTGGGTGCTAGATCACCATGGCATACCCAGTCCACTACCAGTGGACAAGGTGCGGACCGTGCTAGAAACCATCAAACGCACCAATATCGCCGTCACCAAATATGGCGCGGTCAATTACGCCAATCCGGATGGCACAGTCGCCAACCCGGGTGGATATGGCTCCTACAGCTATTTCCCGCCGGAAGCCCTGATGCTGGCGATGAACTACATGTACGAGGGCCAGGTGGAGTATGGAACCGAGTTGGCCCGTAAGGTCTGGCATAACCTTTTTTGTCTCCAGGGTTATACCTGGGATGTTCCCAACATAATGCGTGGCGATGCCGACACCGGAGAAAGAACCTTTGGAAATGATTACTACCAGGACATGATGCTCTGGTCATTGCCAGCGGCAATTTTGGGACAGGATGTCTCAGGTCCCTGCAAGCCGGGTGGTTTGGTGGACCGTATCCACCAGGCAGCAAAAAAGTAGTCAAGCGGCAGGAGATTGTTCTCCGTGGGATATAAAAAATGATCGTCGATGCCCATGTCCATGTCTTCAAGCGGATCCATGGACGCCTCGCCCAGGGTGAGGTGATCGGCATCGGTTATGGCCGTGTACGGGTTGGCATGAACCAAGTCATCCAGGTGTTGCCACCCCTTTGTGAGGCCACCCGGTTAACTCCGGAAATGCTGCTTCGCAATATGGACCTGGCAGGTGTCGAAAAAGCAGTTTTGCTGCAAGGTAATTTTTATGGCGAGATGAACGACTATGTCTCGCACGTGGCGCGGGGATGGCCTGACCGGTTCACTGGCGCGGCCTACCTTGATCCTTGGGAGGGCAATCCCCGCGCGTTGTTCAAACGATGCACTGAGGATCTGGGACTCAGGATCATTAAGATTCCTTTAGACGATGCCTTTGGTCTGGGGAGCCTCCATCCAGGCATACGGCTGGATGATGAGTGCGTAGCCTGGCTCTGGCCCGAGATGGAGCACAGGCGTTTAGTTTTAGTTCTAGACCTTGGCCGGGCCGGTAGCTCAAGTTACCAGACTGCCCTTGTAGAAAAAATCGCACAGAGCCACCCCCGCCTTAAAATCGTGATCGCTCACTTAGGGCAGCCCACGGTCCATGTGGACAAAGATTCCCGCTTGATTTCTCTTTGGGAACAACAAGTCTCCCTGGGGGTACTCCCCAATGTGTGGTTCG
>CAZORO010000004.1:12223-28148 GCA_964581845.1 uncultured bacterium | reverse complement strand
CTGCGCTGCCCGCGAAAACTCAAGATGAACCTTATCCCTATCCAAGCAGCAGCAGATGGATCCGCCGTGCAATTGAACTGATTGGCCCCAATAAACTCATGTGGGGAACTGATGTTCCAGGACTCCTCACATCAGGGACCTACACTCAGCTGCTCACCCAGATGGATGTCCATCTGGAAAGTCTTGGACGCGATGACCGTGCGGCCATCCTCGGTCAAACCGCCACTGAGGTCTATGAAATTGTTTAAGGAATCCCTTCATGACTGATCGTCTATTCCCCATCCATTTATCCAGTTTGGAATGGCTGAAATTTCCAGCGGAGGGTTTCTCCAAACCGGTATGTGGAATCATTCACCATGCAGGCGAGTCCTTGTGTGGGCTTCCCTTGGGGGGGATCGGCACGGGCTGTATGGACATCAATACGGATGGAACCTTTGGACGTGCCTCCATTTTCAATAGCTTTGTCCCACCCAGGGAGATCAACCAACCCTTCCTTGCCCTTTCCATTGGGGGCAAGGTATGGGCGCTGAGCACCATCCCAGTAAAGGGAGCCCACCCTGCTTCCCAAATTTATTATTGGGGTCATTACCCAGTCGCGGATCTGGAGTTTGAAAACGGCTCTCCTATTCAAGTGGGGCTAAGGGCATGGAGTCCCTTTCTTCCAGGGTGTCCGGAACTCTCAAACACCCCAGGCTCGGTTTTTCAAGTTTACCTTCGCAACACAACGGATAATCCGCAATCAGGCTCGATAACATTTACATTCCCAGGGATGAGTGAAGCCGAATCTCAGTCCAAGGAATTCAAACGGACCACCTTAGAAGGCCGTGTCCAGGGAGTTCAGGTCACCTGTGGGAAAGGACAGGGCTTTGCTCTAGGCGTGATCATGGAGGATGAACTCTCTTGCCAGACCGGAGGTCTGGCTGGATCAGATTGGTCTACTCTAATAGGGACTCTCGAACCGGTATCAAACGGAGATCCAGGAGCCACACTTTCGGTTGAATTTAAACTCCAGCCAGGAGAAAACCGTCAGATCACCTTCCTGCTGGGGTGGTACCACCCGCGGTGGGTTGGAACAGAATGGCGTCATTATCTCCACAAATATTCCGAACGCTTTTCTTCTCCTTCTGAAGTGGCGGGCTTCCTCGCGCAACAGCATTCCAGTCTTCTAAAGCGCATCCTGGCCTGGCAACAGGCCATTTATTCAGAGGAAGACCTTCCCATCTGGTTGCGCGATCAACTGGTTAACATCCTGCATACAATCACCGAGGACAGCTTCTGGGCTTCCAACAGCATTCCCCGCGAGGATTGGTGCGGAAAGATGGGGATTTTCGGGCTAACTGAAAGCCCACGCACGACTCCTCATGTCGCCATGCCGAGTGATTGGTATGGCGCGCTTCCGTTGGTATTCTTCTTCCCGGATCTCGCGTGCGCCTCCCTGCGCTGTTATGCGCATTTTCAATTACCCAATGGTGAAATTCCTCTTGGAGTGGGTTCGGAAGCGGATCTTGGCACCCCCATCTACCATTTTCTCCATACACAAAATAATGCCGTGTATGTTGATTTGGTGGACCGTCTCTGGCAACGGGACCATGATGATTTGGTGCTGGCTGAATTTTATCCCGTGATTAAGAAAGCCATTGAGTACCTGATAACCCTTGACCGGGATGGCGATGGACTCCTTGATCTGGAACCAGAACCGACCGGCAATCAGTTTTATGGTGCCTGGCCCTGGCATGGGACTTCCCCCTATGTGGCAGGTTTCTGGTTGGCGTCTTTACGTATGGCACATCGGATGGCGGAGACAATGAATGATCCCTCCTTCTCTCGTACCTGCCAGCTTTTCATCGAACGAGGTTCACAATCTCTCGAGGAGAAGCTATGGAATGGAATGTATTATTTCCTCTACAACGACCCGGAAAATGGCCTTCGATCTGACACCATCCTCTCTGACCAACTCGCTGGGCAGTGGATTTCTTTCCTGCATGGCCTTGATCCGGTTTTCCCAACTTCCCATGTTGAAAAGGTCTTTGAGATCCTCAAACGGATGACTATCTCTCCCACACGCTTTGGGTTGTTGAATGCGATTTGTCCGGATGGATCCATCGATACCACTGGTGGAACCCATTCAAAGCATGTTTTCCCCGGTGAAAACCTAGTGGTTGCCATGACCGCTTTTTATAGCGGAAACCGGAAAATGGGTGAGGAGATTTCAGAGCGGGTTATGGAAAATATTGTCATCAGGCAACATGCCGCTTGGGATATGCCGAACATGATCGAGCCTGAAGAGGGAAAGATCACGCATGGAACCGATTTCTATCAGATGATGATCCAGTGGGGGCTACCATTGGCATACAGGAATCAGGATATTTCCGCAGCTTGCCAGGAAGGGGGTCTCGTTAAACAAATCATTCGGGCTGCAGCTCATTGACAGGACTAAAAACGGATGCTAGGAATACAATGACATGGCAGACATGTCAGACGTGTAAATTGTCGAAACCGAACCTCTTTAATGGTCATATCTTCATGGAGGAGCGGAGATATTCTTAATTGGTGGCTGATGGATATGCCTGCACTTATCTGTGCTGAAGAAGTTGCTTATAACGAGATCAAGAGCCGGATCCTGGATGGTTCCCTGATTCCGGGAACACGGCTTGTGCACCGGACTCTAGCCAAGGACCTGGGAATGAGCCCCAATCCAGTGGTCCTAGCCTTGAGGATGCTCGAAAGAGATGGCTTGGTGGTGAACACTCCTGGCTTGGGAGCCTGTGTGCGGCACTGGAATCGCGAGGAAATCACAGACCTTTTCCGCCTACGTGCCTCACAGGAGGGATTGGCCGCACGGCTTTGCGCGGAAAGGGCTGACTCGGCTGAACTGGCCGCTATCCGTTCCAGCGATGAAGCCTTCAGACATTCAATCGAAATCCCGGATCCAGACGCCAACATTCAGGCGGATGTGGGCTTTCATCTCGCTGTGGTTCGTGGCGCTCATTTCCCGGACCTGGAACGAATCATCGAGAACCTTTCCATCATGCAGTGTAGTATGAAAGCTTTCGGCGCAAGCCTTGGCATTCCCAGGCTTATATCCAGGGATTATCTTGATTTACATACTCCAATTATTCGTGCGATTGAACAGAAAGATCCCGAGGGTGCGGAGCAAGCGGCTCGCAGACATGTCGAGGGGTCGCTGCAGCGGAACCTGGCGTGGGTCCAGGAAATGGGGGCCCGTTCAGCCCGGTAGTTCAAAACTGTTACGGGTCCATTGGGGATTCGATGACCATAAATGAGGAGAATCCCGCCAACCCAGATGACATGTCAACCATGGGAAGCATGGCAGGCTGGTTTGAATCAGCATCATCTCCGCCTTGGCGGTGAGAAATGAATTGATCGCATTCAGCGTGATTCACTAAAAAGAAGTTGAGTGTTCTGGAGGAAGGAATGAGTGACAAAAAAATAAAAGTGGCAATAGCGGGAGTGGGCAACTGCGCTCAGGCATTCCTGGAGGGAATCGAATACTATCGTCAGAATCCCGGAGATTCACGGGGTTTGATGAATGTGGAAATTGGCGGATATAAAGTCACCGACATCGTGCCCGTGGCCGCATTCGATGTGAATGCGAACAAGGTTGGCAAGGATCTGAATGAGGCCATCTATGGGGCGCCGAACAAAGCCTACCGGTATCAAGGGATCCAGGTTAAACCTTATGGTGTGAAAGTCCATATGGGTCCGGTTCTCGATGGCAATCCTCCTCACCTGGCGCAGTTTGTCCCAGAAGCCAAGGAGAAATCCTGCGATATCGCCAAGGTGCTGAAAGACAGCGGGGCGGAAATGCTGCTGAATTTCATCCCCACCGAATCGCATGATGCGGCTCATGCTTATGCCGATGCTTCCATCAAGGATGCAAAGATTGGATTCATCAATGGCATGCCCACCCTGATCGTGTGCGATGAAGCCTACCAGAAGGCCGCCCGCGCCAATGGTGTTCCCCTGATTGGAGATGATGTCAAAAGCCAGTTTGGAGGAACGGCGATCCATCGCGCTCTCGCGACTCTCATGTACGACAAAGGTGTCCATCTGAGTGAGACATACCAGATCAACTACGCCGGGAATACCGATTTCGCCAATCTCATGGCACGTGGGGCAAGCAAACACGTAACCAAACAAGAAGCCGTCACCAGCTTGCTACCTTATCCGGTGACGATGTCGACAGGCTTTACTCATGTACCTCTGATGGGAGACCGCAAGACCTCGATCTTCTGGATCAATGGCGGCAATTTCGGCAACGCGCCGCTGCATTTTGAGGCCAAGCTTGAAGTCGAGGATAGCGCAAACTTCGCGGGTGTCATGGTGGATATGGTACGCTACATGAGACTGGCGCTGGACCGCAAGGTGAGTGGTGTACTTGATTCCGCTTGCGCGTTTCTCACCAAGCACCCGCCTGTTCAGATTCAAGACAAGCTGGCATTAGCGCAGCTTAAGGAATATGTTGCAGGAAAAAGGGAGCGGTAAAAATGAGCACCTCCCCTCCAGACCTTGTGTGTACCGGCCACATTGTGCGGGAGATCATCCGTTTCCCGGATGGAGAAAAAGGTCCTTTCCTGGGTGGCCCTCCCGCCTACTCCTCCGTGGCCGCGGCCCGTCAGGGAACACGAACGGGTTTGGTCACCAAGATCGGGCCAGACATGCCTCTGTCTTTACTCCAGCCTTTTGCCGAAGCTGGAGTAAGCACGGAGGGGATTCTTCAGCGGGACATCACCACAGCTACTGAGTTGATCTACGACGAGCATGGAGACAAGGAAATCCGTTACCCCGCCAAGGCGGAACCGATTTGTGGAGCGGATATCCCCAAGTCCTATCATGGTTGCAGACTCATCTATGTCTGCACCATGGATAACGATATTCCGCCTGAAGACTTGGCCGGAGTGGTCTCTCTCGGATTGGAGAGCGCGGTGGATCTTGGAGGTTATGGTGGAGTTCACATGAGCAAGATCCATCGTGAGGCCATCCCTTCCCTGCCCGAGTTTGCCTGTGATGTCAGCCGCCATTTCACAATCGTAAAAGCCTCCGATGAAGATGCACGCTCGATCTTCGGTTGGGATGATCCCGGAAAATCGGCTGCATCCCTTCTTTCAACCGGATGCAAGGTGGTTGTCATTACCGCAGGACCGGAGGGCGCCTATGTTTTCACATCTGGCTCAAGTGTTCATGTGCCGCCCATCTCATCCCATGTAGTCGACACCACGGGGGGCGGAGACACTTTCATGGCGGGTTTTCTATCCGAATATCTCCGCTCAGGTGACCTTTCCGCCTCGGTCAGGTGGGGATGTGGTACCGCGGGGCTCGTGATCCAAAAAACTGGAGGTGTCTTATCGAGCCGGATGCCCTCCAGACAAGAGGTTGAGGAGATACTCAGATAAAGTTGACAAGAGCGCTTGCTCGGAAGGAGGAAACACCATGCCAAAAGAAGTAAAAATGGGGGTCCTTGGTTGCGGGAGCATCGCTGAAATAGCGCATTTCCCTTCGATCAAGCGTTGCCCCGAAGCCACTCTTACGGCGGTCTGCGACAACGATGCCGCCGTGGCCGAGGCCGCCGCGAAAAAATGGGGCGCCTCCCAATGGTTCACGGATTACCGGGACATGTTCGAGAAATCCAAACTCGACGCGGTGGTGATCGCCACACCCAACAACGGACACCGCAATCAAGCTGTCCGCGCGGCGAAAGCGGGGGTTCATGTCATCGTCGAAAAACCACTCGCGGTTACCAATGTAGAGGCTTGGGACATCGTAAATGCCTGCCGACAGGCCAATGTGAAACTCATGGTGGGTTGCGATCGGCGTTTCTGGATTCACAACCAATGGGCCAAGGAGCTTATCGAGCAGGGAGTCATCGGCAACCTGCTCATGAGCCGTGCCTCGCTGCATGAGCACTGGTACAACTATCAGAACCATGTGGCCCGCACCAAGTTCCGCTTGGATTGCAAGGTTGCGGGTGGAGCTGCCATCAACGACACCGGCGCGCATGTGATCGATCTATTGACCTGGCTCAATGGCAGCAAGGTGAAACGAGCCGTGGGTGTGGCCAAGAGACTCGCCATGCCTGAATCCTACACCCTGTGCGATGACACCGCGCTGGTGATGATGGAATTCGAGAACGGCGCTTATGGAACCATCAGCTGCAACCGTTTCTCCCCGGCGGTCAACCAAGCCACGGAGCTGTGCGGCACCGAGGGAACCATCTTCACCGCCACTGACGCCACCAATCCTTTCCAGACCTGGCCCATGGCGGTTTACACCAGCAAAAAATACAGCGTGGATACTCTTCCGAAAATCCTCAAGGATTTCCGCTGGCCGGAGCTTTTCTGGGTCGAGGATATCATCGATGAACATGTCCGCAACCGTTGGGTCCCAATCTGCCCGCCGCGTAGTCCGAACAACTATGACCGTATGACCGCGCATTACCTTGACTGCATTATCAATGACAAAGAACCGTTGGTCAGCGGCGAGGATGGCGCGAGGGCGATTGAAGTCATGTGCGCCTCCCTAATGAGTATGGAAACCGGCGCGTGGGTAGACCTCCCTCTCAAGACGGAGGTTATTCCACCTCACTACGAACCATTGCCAAAGGAGGATTGAGTATCATGGCGAAAGTATTGGTTACAGGCGCGACAGGATATGTGGGACGCGAATTGGTCCGTCAATTAAATGAAAGGAAGGATCAATTCTGGGCGCTGGGGAGACACAAGGCGGACTTGGGCGTGTCTTTCATCGAGGCGGATCTAACCGATGGGAAAGGTTTGTCTAAAGCCCTTGAGGGAAAGTCCTTTGACTGGATTCACCATATCGCTTCCCTTCCGGGAGATACGGGGGATCCCGTTCAGATGGTCCAGTCGAATGTCGTTGGGTTGCAGAATATCCTTGAGTTCGCCCGCGCTAATCCCGTTAAACGCTTTGTCCTCGCGAGTAGCATCTCGGCGTATGAATGGTATCCGGCCACCAAATTCAATCCTCCGGACACCATGCCCGTGCCCGAGGATCACCCCTGCCGCCCCAAGGACATGTATTCATCCACGAAGCGGATCCAGGAAATTCTGGCGATGACCTATTATTATCAGTACAAGGTTCCTGTCACGGTTCTCAGATTGACGGCGGTTGTCGGACCGAGAGGACGTGGGGGTGGAAGAGGCTGGAGGGAGTTCGCCGAGCAACTGGCTCAAGGACGTAAAGCAGCCATACCTCACTTCTCGGCGGAAGAACTTTGCCATTACGTTGACATTCGCGATGTCGCCAGAATGTGCATCGCCGCATCTGAAAATGATGGAGCTATCGGCGAGATCTTCAATTGCTGCGGTCCAGGGCCGACACGTGGCAATGAATTCGCTCATGCTGTCCAGACGGTGTGCCCCGGAATCGTTGTCGAATATGGTTTCCCCTGGAGTATGGCCCAGGGAGGGGAGATCGCATTCGATATGTCCAAGGCCAAACGTCTGTTTGGTTTCGAGCCGTGTTATTCCCTGGCGGACTCGGTCAAAAGCATCAAAGATTGGATTGACGCTGGCGGCCTTAATGAGGAAACACTCGGGGGAAAGGAAAGCTTCGGTAAGGGAGTGGAAGGGTAGAGGGTAAATCCTCGTTGGTTTACCTCATTAAAGTATCAGTAATCATAAACAACGACATTCTGAGGAGGAAATTCCAATGATAGTCACCATGCACGGTCTATCGACAATGCACTGCAATGTCGTAACTGAAATTAGGATGGCGAAGGAAACAGGATATGATGCTGTAGAACTTGTCGAAACCAAGCTTCTGCGTTATCTCGACCAAGGCTACAAAGCCGGGGAACTGAATCCCTTATTCAAGAAATACGGTATCCGTCCTGTCTGCATCAACGCGCTTAAAAACATCGAGCGTGTGGAACCAGATGAACGGAGTCAGTTGATGGTGGAGGCTGAAAGGCTCTGCGCGGCGGCGGAGGTGATTGGATGTCCAGTGGTTCAATTGGTTCCCTTCTGTGGTCTGGCCGGACGTCCCTACAATGAGGTATTAGATCTGACCGCAAAGAATGTAGCCGATATCGCTGATATCGGAAAGAAGCATGGTATCCGTTTCCAACTTGAACCGATTGCATGGTCTCCAATCCACTCGATCCGGCAAAGTCTCGAACTTATCGAAAAATCCGGAAAAGATAATGTTGGAATGGTGATTGATTTCTGGCATTTGTGGGCGGGAGAAGAAACCACTCCCGATGATGTCGCCAAATTGCCTAAGTCGACGATCTGTGGAATCCATTTCTGCGATGGAAAGCGTATCCCCAAAAGTGGACCTTGGACCGAGGAAGGATGCCGTGGGTTTCTGCCAGGAGATGGAGACATTCCGGTCAAGGATTGGGTTGCCGCGGTAAAATCCACTGGCTTTGATGGGACCTGGTCCTCCGAGCTTCTCAGTCCTAAACATTGGGAATGGGATCTTTGGGAAACCGCTCGTGAGTGCCGCCGTTTGATGTTGGAGTATGCTGGATAGTGATCTCATACAATTGTTTTAATTTAAAGCTGTGACGTCAGTTTTGTTGATAACAATACGGATGTCTATGAAGATGTAACTGAGAAACTCAATTTCACTTTTGTATTTGATTTTTGGTTATATCTGTATATTAGAATGTTGATATTACATAATATACAAACTAAACTATACCAGCATGGAGGACATAAATGCGTTACACCAGAGTGTTAGCCTTTCTCATCTTTGGACTGGCCGGAGGAATGTTAATGTCATTGAATAAATACGCAAGCGCTGAGGGTCCCGACCTTTTATTCCCTGATAATCTGCTTCATGCTAGCTGGCTTAGATTTCAAGCGGATGGATATGACGAGCCTGTTACGGGAATTATCTTTCGTAACCTCCCCCGTCCTTCTTGTGGTGTGCCCCTTGGAAATGTGGACACAGGATGCATCGATATCGATCCGAACGGAATGTTGGGGTATTCAACGATTTTCAATCTCCTCATTAATCCTCGTCAACTTATAAATCTTCCTTTTCTCGGGCTGTCAGTAAGTGGAAAAACATGGGTCCTCGCGACAGACACCAAGGGAAAAAGAGATCGTCCGATTCCCTCCGTGGGAACACTCTTTCCACCAACGGACTATACGCCGGCCTACGATGATATTGGCCTCGAAGGCGTGAATCTCGCTGATTTCATTGATTACTGGGGTCATTACCCAATAGCTGACTTAAAGTTCAAAACCAGTAGTCCAGTTCAAGTCGGACTGCGCGCTTGGACTCCCTTTCTTCCTGGAGATACCAAGGTTTCTCTTATGCCTTGCACGGTCTTTGAGTGCCGTCTCCATAATTCATCCAAAGATCAACAGCAAGGAACACTTGCTTTTACTTTCCCCGGATTCGAAACTCCTTCAAAGGATACTGCAATCGATCGTGCAGCCTTGAAAGGTGATATTCAGGGACTGCATATTGCAAATCATCATGGTCCAGACGCATGGAAGATGAGCTATGTTCTGGGATTGTTGGGTAACAATAAAGTCCGAATTGGCGGTCCTTTGAAAAATGATGGAGCTGCTTGGAAAAATATAGCAAATGCTCTTCCCAATGCTTTACCAGGTGAGACAGGTATGACACTTGCCTGTGATTTCGATCTAGACGCCGGTAAAAGCCAGACCTTTCGCTTTCTGCTGTGTTGGTATGCGCCCTATTGGAAAGCGGGGGGATCTCCCTCCCATGCGGGAACAAAGACCTTCACTCACATGTACTCGAAGTATTACTCCGGACCAGTTGATGTAGCCAATGTTCTTATAAAAGACCATGCCTCGCTTCTTTCAAGGGTCATATCTTGGCAAAGTGTTCTTTACAACGATCCCGGTATTCCAGGTTGGCTTGCCGATTCGCTCATAAACAACCTTCACTTGATCACCGAATGCAGTGTCTGGGGACAAGCCGAAAAGCCAATTGGAGATTGGTGCAATGTTGATGATGGTCTATTTGGTTTGAATGAATGCCCACGTGGCTGTCCACAAATTGAGTGCATTCCCTGCAGCTTCTACGGTAATATACCTTTAGTCTATTTTTTCCCTGATGCAGCGTTATCGACTCTTCGAGGATACAAGGCATACCAGTTCGAGGACGGACGTCCCCCTTGGATATTTGGTGGCTGTACCGCAAATGAGAAAGCGAATAAGCAACCTTATGACATCGCCGCTCCCGATAAGGGCTATCAAACAGTCCTAAATGGTGCTTGCTATCTTGTGATGGCGGATCGTTATTGGCAACGTACTGGTGATGATGCTTTTATTAAAGAGTTCTGGGATTCACTGAAACGTGCCAATGATTTCTCCTTGAATTTACGTCCCAAATATGGGTTATCTCAAGTTATGTCAATGCCTGAACCAGGAACTGATTTGGGTGGCCTGGGAGATACAGAGTGGTTTGAGGCACCCGAACCTGGCTGGAAGGGATTTGTCACCCACGCAGGAGCAATAAGAATGGCACAGGTGGCTATTGCCAAGAGAATGGCCATGGCCATGAAAGATGATGAATATGTCAAGAAATGCGATGAATGGCTTAAAGCAGGAGATGATGTACTCGAAAACAAACTTTGGAATGGAACCTACTACCTAAACTTCAATGATGTTGACAACAATGTAAAATCAGACTTAATCTTTGGTTACCAGTTGGATGGTGAATGGATCGTGGATGCCCACGGTGTTCCCGGAATATTTCCCAAAGATAAAATAAATATAACCCTTGAAACCATTCGCAAAGCCAATTGCGCTCTCAGCCAGACCGGGGCGGCAAATTATGCCAATCCGGATGGCTCAGCCGCCAAGGTGGGGGGATATGGGACATTTGGATATTTCCCACCCGAGCTGATGATGCTTGCGATGACGTATATGTATGAAGGTCAAAAGGATTTTGGTCTCGATCTTCTGCATCGTTGTATGGAGAATATATCTTGCAAATGGGGTTACACGTGGGACTTCCCCAATACAGTTCGTGGGGACATGGATACTGGACAACGTCATTTTGGTGCAGATTATTATCAAAACATGATGCTTTGGTTTGTTCCCGCTGCATTGATGAATCAAGATATCCATACCTCGACTCAACCTGGAGGCCTGATCGATAGAGTCATCCAAGCCACCAAGGACTGATACCATAACTCTTTATACAGGGGGTCTTTTTATGACTTCCTTATTTTTTATTATTTGAGAAAGCTGGTGAGATCTTGTATAAATTTACCAAAGTGGTTTCTATATCGTTTTGCCTTCTCCTTCTGAAATCGGCCTATTCAGAAATGAGACTTTTCCCATCAAACCTTCCTAAAGATGTTTGGACATCTTTTAAAGCAGCAGATATAGAACCAACGGTTACTGGTATCATCTACACCAACACCTCAAATTTATGGTCAGGAATGCCTCTCGGTGGATTAGGTACTGGATCGATTACAATCGAGAATGACGGTACACTTGGGTACAGCACTCTTTTCAGCCATGTCTGGGGTCATGATGCAGGTTCTGATGGATCCCCGGCTTGGCGTGATATTACATGGGCGAATGGCGAAAACGGACTTGTTGAAAAATATGTATCGGATCCAAGCCGTGGCAAGATTGGCTTGCCTTTCCTTTCTCTAACCATGCAGGGAAAGACATGGGCACTTTCGACTAAAAGAATTCCTGGTGTCTTCTCCGCCAAACATATTGAGTATTGGGGACATTATCCTTTTGTTTGTCTTGAATATGAGACAGGAGCACCAGTTAATATCGGTGTTGAATTATGGTCACCCTTTATTCCTGGTGATAAAGATAACTCAAGTATCCCTGCGGCAGTTATAGAAGTAAATCTTCGTAATAATACTAATAAACCAAAATGTGGATCCGTTACGATGGGCTTTCCCGGTCCAAGTGAAAGGGAAACTGCTGGATTGACACCCTCTCGTAAATCCATCCAATCTACTACCTCTCCATTCCATGGTCTCCGTGTTGATTTCGGAAAAGAGTTAAGTTATGCACTTGTTACTTCAAACACCGGCTCTTCTCCACCAACTTCCACATGCGAAACATCTACTTGTTCTTGGAATGTACCACATTACCAACTTCCTCCTTATCCCCTCAAGGATAAGGCATCCGAAACGGGATCTTCATTAACCATTCCATTTTTTCTCGAACCAAAAATAGATAAAACAATCTACTTCATCCTTTCTTGGTATACACAGAAATGGTACAGTGATTTTCCATATGATGGATTTCCAGATAGATCCTATGTCAATCGTTATACCGAACAGTTTCCAGACGTGACCAGTGTAACCGAGTATCTGGTCCATAATCAATTTAAGTTAAAACAACGTGTTAGAGAATGGCAATCTGTTATATATCGTGAATCTTGCCTTCCTGATTGGTTACATGATGGTTTGATCAACAGCCTTCATTTAATTACAAAGTGTGCCTTTTGGGCATCATCCCGTTCTGAAGGCCTTTCGTGGAGCGCGCCTGAAGGTGTCTTTTCATTAGTCGAAAGCACGGTCGCTGATGGCCAACAATCATGTATTCCTTGCGATTGGTATGGAAATCTTCCCATTGTCTATTTTTTTCCAGACCTCGCAAGAAGTACATTAAAAGCCTATCGTCAATTATGCCGTAACGATGGGGCAGTTCCTTTTACTTTGGGACGTGGCCTTGATTTATTAAATGACCAACAATGGGATCGTCAAAGGACACTGAATGGATGTTGTTTTGCCGATTTGGTTGACCGTCTTTGGAGGACCACTGGAGACCTCTCTGTATTAGAAGAATTCTATCCCGCTGTCAAGAAATCAATTTTGTATATGTATAGCTTGATTCCAAGCCCAACGGGAATTATCAGCACTGCAGGAGATCAATGGTATGAATCCATGGCTTGGCCTGGTATGTCAAGTCATGTGGGAGGAGTCCGGCTAGCCACTTTACAAATTGCATCAAGGATGGCTGAATCCATGAATGATTCTTCTTTCCAAGATCAGTGTATGAAATGGATAGTACAGGCTTCGAGGCAATTGGAAAAATATCTCTGGGCTGAAACTCATTATAGAATTTTCAATGATTCTAAAGTTTGTAATCATATTAACAGGTTACAAACTCCCCAAGATGGAGCTCAATTCATTGCGAATGTTAATGATGGAACGGGAACCTCGCTGGACCTGGTGTTATCCCATCAACTCGATGGCGAATGGATTTCTGATTTTCATGGTTTCTCTGGAGTATTCAAGAAAGAAAGGATCGATATAGCTCTTGATACCATCTCGCGCATCAATCTTCCACTGACAACAGCGGGATTACTCGTAGTCGCGGATCCTTCAGGGAGTCCATCAGAATATGGTGGGCGAATGGGAGGGCTATCAACTATGCCTGCATCAACTTTTATTACAGCCATGAATTTCATATACGAGGGAAAGAAAGATGCCGGTCTAGAGATTGCCAGGAATTGTCTGCATGAAATGTTTTGCATACAAGGAATGACTTGGGATATGCCAAATATCCTGATAGGCACAAAAGACCACAAGTCACGAGTTTATGGAACTGACTATTATCAGTGCCTCAGCCTTTGGGGACTTCCCGCCGCATTACATGGTCATGACCTCGTTATGTCTGCCAGCAACGATTCATTATTAAAGAGAATTCTGAATGCAGCAAGAGAAGATCCAGAATGAAATATATGTTTTGAGAAACAATTTATGAACAATTATCGAGGTTACACACAATTATTCCGTTTTCTCATTGCCTTGTGTGTCTTGTGTTTGTTTAAGGGATTCACATGTATCATGCATGTTTCTTGTGCTGAAATGAGTGTTGAATTTCATGATATAAAAGACGTGATTTACAAATCAGGAGGCATTATATATAAAGAATCTCTTGAAGGAGGACATTGGAAGGGGCATTCCTGGACATTCGACACTGATGATAGTTCCCATCCTTTGAATAATTCACAAGATGCATTTTCAATCGGAGTCAAAGTTGATCCTGCACTTCCCTCCCCTACTTTACTCGGCGGAGGCTGGAAATGGATTCACGAGAAGCAAGAGAAGGGAGAAAGGGAGTCGCAAATCGTAGCTCATGTTGAATTGGAAAATGATCAACAACCTATTTCTATAAAGGTAAAGAGCATTCTTGACGGAACTCCTGTTATTACACGCTGGCTGGAAATTATCAACACCTCTGATCATCCGATTGCTTTGAGTTCTCTCACACCATGGAAAGGACCTCTCTGGGAAAAGGATGCACATGTCATGTTGGGCCATTCCACCCGCTGGCATGTCCCATGGGAGGGATGGTTCGGCTGGCGGGAAATAGAAATGGGTTGTCACTCTTTGGAAAACCGTCAAGGCTTAGTTTGGGACGATCCTTTTTTTGTATTAAGGAATACGGACCGTTCGGAGTACTTCTTTGGACAACTCGCATGGCCAGTAAATTACCGTATCGATATTATACGTAAATCAGGATTCAGTTTTTCCGCGAGCCCTATCGCAGTCAATGAATTAAGGATTCTTGATCCTGGAGAATCGGTAATCTCTCCAGCAGTTCATCTGGGTTATGTTCATGGCTCTTTTGATGACTCAGTTCATTCTATGCATCAACATATCCGCCGTACAGTTATTCCTCGGCCCATTCCTGATCGATCCTATCGTATTCAGTGCCTGTTTCCGGAAGACCAACCGCTATCCCTCCTTCATGGGAGAGACTGTAATGAACAGAATCTATCACGCTTTCTGGATGTCTGTGCGGAGTGTGGTGTGGAGTTATTCATTCTTGATGGTCCAACCTGGGCGAGAGGATACGGTGACTGGATAGCAAAGGAAGCATGGTTCCCACGTGGATTTGAACCACTTATCCAATATGCCAAAAATAAAGGCATATTGTTTGGTGTCTACGCGGAAGTTGAAGGCGGCCGTGGAGAATGGAGGAATACCACTGCATTCAAGGAAAATCCAGATTGGTTTCTCTTCAGGAATCCAGATTATCCTTTTGCCAACTTCATTAATATCTCCAAACAAGATGCAGCCTTATATGTTGAAAGTGAACTCAAAAGCCTACTGCAACGGTATCCGATTGACATCTACCGTCACGACCAGAATGGATGTTTCGGAAACGAGGGATCGGTGACAAGAAAGTTTGGTTTTCTCGAAAATGATTACTGGAGGTACTACGACAACTGGCACGGAATCGTTGATCGCGCCCGAAAGATGGACCCAACAAGAATCTTTCAGCAGGCTTCGGGAAGTGGTTCAAGGTTGGACCTTGCTACACTCGCACACTGGAATGAGAATTATACCAGTGATCGTGTCAGCTATCCCCATGTTTTTCAAATGTCAAGCGGATTAAGTGTTTATCTCCCTCCAGAGATTCTCGTCACACCCTTTGGCATGGCTGGAGTTGATCAACCAGATCTGATTACAATTCTTCGTGGAGTCTTTGCTTTGGGACAGGTTCCATTGCTCTTCAACGCTCTTCTTCCAAGGAATCCTGATGAAATGACACAAGAAATCAAGGATCATATACTCCATTACACAAATCTTTACAAAACATTTTTCCGGACCATTCTTACTGAGATGAAAGTTTACCACCATGCTCCAGTCAATGAAGTTGGAGGCGTTGAATCCGGTGATTGGTTCGTTATGGAGTTTTCAGATCAAGAAAATAATCGAGGTTGGGCCACCATCATCCGTTTAAGAGGTGAAGAATCCTCCACCAACCATTTCCAACCGCGTGGTCTCAATCCGGACAAGAATTACACGGTATTCTTAGACAATAATAAATCCAAACGGTTTAAAAGGGGTATGGATCTTCTGTCAAAAGGTATCGATGTGTTTATTCCCGCAAGACCACGGTCGGAATTGATCCTTTTTGAAGAGGACTTATGTAGTAAGAATTAAAATAGTGGAGGGATCTATCAT
>CAZORO010000004.1:3057-12213 GCA_964581845.1 uncultured bacterium | reverse complement strand
TCTAACAATGGTGGTGGTGACAATGACATTAATCATCCAACAACAATCTGTCATGGGAAACGGTTACACAGATATCCGTACCGATGATTCTCCAGACCACACGGTTAGATTTGTGTCAGGTGATGCCGTTTATGTAGAATCCATTCAAGAAGAACGTTGGGTGGGAAGATACTGGTCTTCGGATGGACGAATTAATCTCCCATATGAGTCCTGGGCCGAGGATGCATTTGATCTCGCGGTATCTGATTCTCCTAATAACACGACTGGATCATCACTCCTAAAAGGATGGCAGTGGCAGTCCTCCAAGGAAATGGAGAGGACCTCCCAAGGGGCGCGTCATTACGTAGTTGAACTCAACCACGGACAATACCCAATTAAGTTAAGTGTTCACACTCTCCTGGATGGTACCCCGGTCTTGACACGCTGGCTGGAGATCACCAATACCGGTCCGAAATCTGTTGCATTAACTCGAGTACGCCCATGGGCTGGAATGCTTTGGCCTGGAAAATTATTCAGCCTCGGATATTTCACCATGCAAGAATGGGCTCATGAGGGATGGTTTGAATGGTTCCCGCTTGATGAAGGTTCAAAAATCGTTGATGGCAAGGGCTTCGATGATCCTTTCTTTATAGTCCGTAACGACACAATCGGGGAATACTATATTGCCCACTTAGCTTGGTCCAGCACATGGAAAATGGAGTTTACCCGCGACCCCAAGAATCTCAAGTTTAATATCGGCCCCTCCGCTCCTGGTTTTATGAGAGTCCTTTCTCCGGGTGAGACTGTAATCACACCTGAGGTCCATATGGGGCATGTCTCCGAGAGTCTCGATAGGGCTGTCCAATCCATGCATGATCACTTGCGGCAATATGTCTTACCTGAGCGTAGCCCCGATCTATCCCGCCGGATTCAATACCTGGTTCCGGCGGACCAGGGCTACTACACACCCTTCGATGAGGCAAGCGCGCTCAAGTGTGCCGATATCGCCGCCAATATCGGAGCGGAACTCTTCATACTTGATGCCTACTGGTGGGATGTCACCTGCGACTGGATTCCCTCAAGCAAGAGATTTCCTCGTGGCCTTAAACCTGTTTCTGACTATGTGAAAGAGAAGGGAATGCTATTTGGACTCTATGTGGAGACCGAGGGAGGAAGAGGAAATGTCGAGCAAAGCCAGGTTGCCAGGGAGCATCCTGATTGGATAGGACCGAATAAAGTTATCGATCTCGCGAATCCTGAGGCAGCCAAATGGGTCGAATCAGAAATCTGTAAGGTAATCGAGACCTATGAGTTGGACCTCTACCGGGTTGATTTCAATCCAGGTGTCTTCGAATTTCCAACCACGTTTCGTGAAGGTTTCCCAGAGAACAACAGCTGGCGTTACTACGAGACTCTTTACGGCATTTATGAACGTGTCAGGGCCAAATATCCCCGGTTAATTCTTCAACAATGCGCTGCGGGTGGAATGAGAAATGACCTTGGCCTGGTCAGACGGTTTCACGAACCTTACCTGACAGATGGCTTAAGCATCCCCCTCGAGTTTCAGGTTTACAGTGGCCTTACTCTTGGGCTTCCGCCTGAAAATTTCGTCACCCTCCATGGCGCGGATGGACAATGGGGTTCTGGGAAGCCTCAGAATATTGACACGATTCTACGGCTAACGTATTCACTCGCGACTCCTCAAGTCTTCGTTGGCGCTGTTGCTCCGAGCGTGGAGGAATTAAATCCTGAGCGGCGTGATAAATTCTTGCGTTATGGAAAGATTTACAAGGATTTCATTCGTCCCCTTCTCCCTGGCTGCCGCGTCTTCCACCATGCACCCATCAATGCTCAAAGTGGAATCACCGGAAGTTCCTGGTTCGCCATGGAATATGCCTCTCCAGATCATTCAAAGGGTTGGGCAATGGTATGCCGGATGAAACCTGGCGAGGGGAGAGCTTATACCCTAGTTCCCAAGGGACTCAACCCTGGAAAGATGTATCGTGTAACACTCGATAGCTATAACACAAGTTTTCAGAGGGAAGGAATACAATTGATGCAGGAGGGATTATCAATTCGGATTGAGGAATGCGGAGCCTCTGAACTAGTGCTCTTTGAACAAATGGAATAACTGCGCGCCCGTTGGCATGAGAGGAGATAATCAGATGGTTATAGGGAGATGGAGAGGTGTGTTTAGAATCGGAATGATCGCGGTCTGTACCCTGTCCACCTGGACTTTCCATTGTTGGTCCTTTGTCAGCATCGAACGGACCGATAGCAGGACGGAATTGGATTTCCCAGAGGGTAGCATCGGTGGACATGCTCCAACCGCAATCCAATGGATAGCCCCGAAGGACGCTGTGGTGAACATTGAAGGATCTGTCTGGAAATTACGCAATAACTCAGATGCCTCGCTGTCGCTTTGGATCAAGGGAAAGGAAATTATCCATGCCTTCCCCATCCCACCACAAAGCACTGCATGCAATTCAAAAACCCCGCTGACTTTCAAAAAAATTTTGATGGACCAAGGCGGCATACCGGATATGCTTAAGGATCTCCAACTCATTGCGGGAGACACAGTAATTGTATTAGTTGGAGGAAATGACTACACGGGAATCGATATGCGGATTGGCGGAAAGGATGATGAGTGGATTCTCTCGAAGGACTTCAGTACAGAAAGCAATCCGCGTGGAGAGTGGGTTTATGGACAAAATTTATCCACCACCGATAGTCCGCCTCAGGTTGTTCCCTATGACAAGGTGAATGAATCCTTTGATCCAGATGGACGATGTTTGTTCGGAACCAAACAACCCGCTTGGATTGGCACAAACCTTCCCCCGCATCTGTCACTCATGAAGAGTCAAGGAACATCACCTCAGAAATGCGAGCTGCGCTTCACAACGGGAGATGAAATATTTGTTGAGGCGTTGATATCGGAAAAATGGGTGAACAGGCATTGGGGTTCCGGCGGGCATATCAATGTACCGTATGACAGATGGACGGAGGAATCTTTCTCCATCGAATTGAACGGCGAAAAATGTACCGATGGTTGGCGGTTTGTGTCGGCCACGGAAGAGACCAAGAGTCATGAAGGATCGCGCCACTCGGTGATTCAACTGGCCAACCAAGAGAAACTGATCTCGGTGAAGCTCCATACGATTTTGGATGGAACGCCCATTATCTCGCGCTGGATCGAAATCACCAATGAATCATCCTCTTTCCTGCCCGTCACCGCCCTGGATCCATGGATTGGAATCCTGACCTCGAATTCACAATTCTGGGGAAATGCGGATCCACCGAAAAGATTTGAGAGACCATTCAGCCTTGGCTATTTCACCAACCCCGATCACTGCTGGGAAGGTTGGTTTGATTGGAGACCTGTGGATGAGGATTTCAGCCATTTTGGGTGCGACAAAGGACAGTGTTATGACGATCCCTTTTTCGTAATCCGGAACAATGGAACCGGACAACTCCTGATCGGCGAACTGGGATGGAGCGCCAACTGGCGGATGGAGGTCAATTTTTCACGTGAGGGAAGAGATACTGTTCGCATCAAGGTGGGGCCATGGGCCTCGGACCCGTTGATAGTCCTTGAGCCAGGCGAAACCTTCCAATCTCCCGCCATGCACATGGGTGCGGTGACCGGAGATTTGGATAAGGCCATTCAAGCCATGCACCAACATGTGAGAAAGTCGGTCCTTCCCAAGAGACCCGATGACCGTTCCTATCTGATCCAATACGCCGTACCGGGCGATCAGGGTTATCTCTCAGAACGGTTTGGAGATCCCGCTGGATACACCGAGGAGTCAGTCCTCAGGAATGTCGAGATCGCCTCAGCGATTGGATCGGAGCTCTTTATCATGGATGCTGGCTGGTGGGAGAACCAGGGCGACTGGGAACCTTCAATAAGCAGGTTCCCTAGAGGACTGGATCCAATTGTTAAGGCAATCCATGGAAAGGGGATGCTCTTTGGCATCTATGGGGAGATTGAGAAAGCAGGTCCCATGAGCAAGCTGGCCAAGGAACACCCTGATTGGATCGCATGGCATTCGCCCTATCCAGTTCTGAACCTTTCACATCCAGAAGTGGCTTCGTACATGGAGAAGACTTTGAGTGAGATGATCGAACGATTCCATCTCGATCTCTTCCGTCTTGATTTCAACACTCCCTCGGCCAATCGTTTCGAGGGGAAAGCAAATGACCGTAATGGCCTGGCCGAAAACAATTTTCTCCGGTACTACAATAATTTCTACTCCATCTTCAAGCGAATTCACAAAGAATATCCCAAGTTGATCCTCCAACAGGCTGCTTGCGGAGGCGGACGCAATGACCTGGGAACCGTGGGTTGTTTCCACGAGGAATACCTGACTGATGGGCTTCGAGTCCCCTATGTGGTGCAGAATTACTGTGGCCAAACCATGGCATTGCCTCCGGAGTGTCTCATCATCGCGATTGGCGCGGATGGTGGGGGATCCTCTGGGAACGCGGAGGATTTTCAAACCTATCTCCGGGTCACATACACGCTCTCGACTCCATGGGTCTTCTTTGGAATGACCGCACCGGACATGAGTTTACTATCGCAGGAAAGACGTCAAGAATTCCTACGCTATGCCGGAATCTATAAGAACTTCATCCGTCCACTCTGGCCCACCTGCCAGGTTTTCCATCACTCGCCAGTCACTTCAAAGGGAGGTGTCGATTCGAACTGCTGGTTCGCCCAAGAATTTTCCGCACCCGATCACTCCAAAGGGTGGGCTGTGATCATCAAGATCAAGGACAGCACCGAGACGGTGTACTGGCTACACCCCAAAGGCATTGATCCCGGAATGACTTACCGTGTCACACTGGATAACCAGTCAGCTTCAGTGGATATCAATGGTTTCCGCCTTCAGCAGGAAGGCATCAGGATTCCACTCGAGTCGATAGGAGCCTCTGAATTGGTACTATTTAAGAAAAAAGGGGCCACACCTTAGCCGCCGTTGAAAAAACTCGAGGATGTGATGTCACAGGCTACTAGGCCATTCAAACCAAGGCTAACCCAAACTCAACCAGTTCATGGAGTGAATGCGCCTTGGAGCGGCGGATGTGCGCCCGCATCAATGTTTCCGATAGGTCGGCTTCACCGTTAAGAACGCTGCTGATAATCGCACGGTGCTCGGCAACCACCTCAAGCAACCGTGATTCAATCACGCGCAGACCAAAGATGTGAAAAAGGCGGATACTTTCCAACAACTCACGAAGGTGTTGCTGAAGAAGCTCGTTTTGGCTGTTATCCATTAAAATTCTGTGGAAGTGCATATCGGCTTCCACCATCATCCTGCGGTCCATTGGCTGGTCATAAAGGTTGATCAGGGCCTGCTTCCCCTCGGGAGTGATATTCCGTGCGGCCAAAGCAGCGGCGGCTCCCTCGAGGTATTCTCGAACATCATAGATGTGCTCTATCCGTCGAAGATCGATATTCTGAACAAAATACCCGCGCCGGGGGATCTTTTTTACCATCCCTCCCTGGCCAAGCATCTGTAGAGCAAAAATGATGGGTGTTTCCCCCACATTGAGCTCCTCGGAGAGCCGGGTAGCGATCAGACGTTGCCCGGGTTTCAGCTGGCCTGTGGTGATCATCTCGAGAATGCGTTCATAGGCTCTCTCACGGATAGTGGTGGGATTCACCTCGGGTGGGGAGGAGGGGAGTTCCAGTGTTGCGAGGGATGGTGGCGAGAGAGCCACACGCACACCTTGATTCGGGCTCCTTGTGGCGAAGCCTGCTTCTACTAAACGGTCCAAGGCGAGACGGACCGGGGTCCGGCTGATTCCATGTGCCTGGGATAATGCGATTTCCCTAATCGGCTCACCTGGCTGGCGCATACCCGCTCCAATCTCATACACCAGCTGGTGGTATAATGAGTCGGAGAGTGTTCTGGAGTTCCTCTTGCCTTGTGTCATTGTCCTATATGCAATTTAGATGAGGATGGATCATCTGGGAATCCCCCTCCAAATAACACCTTAACCTTCCTTTTCAAGCTTAGTCGAATCAAACTATCGCTCTATTCCCCTTGACTTATTCACTGTATTTATTGTATAAAACACTTTATGTTTCAAGACAACCTGAGGGAATCCAACCCTATAATAGAAACCCCACAGAGCCACATTGAAAAATAAACTGAACTGTCCACTTGGAACCGGTTTTACCATACAAAGGACGAGGAGATAATATGCATTCAAGCCAATACAAGTCACGGAGAACTGACATTAGGAGGGGTGTTCTTCTTGCGGCATCCGTTCCAATTACACTCTCCACACACCCGGCCAATCTCTCTTTTTTGGGGCAGTTCCAACGCGCTTGCGCGAGTCTCATCTTAGGTTATATGGTGCTTTACCCATTCATCGTTCCAGCTCATGCCACTAGCGCATCTCCGGGACTTTTCCCCACAAATACACCCTGTTCTGAGTGGCGGAAATTCTCCGCGGATGGATTCAAGGCTCCCGTAGCTGGAGTCGTCTTTTCCACGACCCGCCCGCCCTGTTGCGGAGTCCCTCTGGGGGGAATTAGTACCGGTTGCTTGGATATCGATTCCGAGGGAACCCTGGGATTCTGCACTCTTTTCAGCCGATATCCGCGAAAACCAAAACTCTTTCAGCCTTTCCTGGGGATCTCCATCGAAGGGGAAACCTGGCTCCTCACCTCTCCCCGTGCCGTGGCGGGTGGTCCGATGCTGGGATGTATTGAACATGGACGGGATCCCTATTACCCGGAGAGGCAAAACAACGCCTCTTTCTGGACCACGGCTCTACCCAAATTCGAGGGGGTTCATTCCGCGAGTGATGTTCTCTATTGGGGGCATTACCCAGTGGCCGATCTTGAGTTCAAAACCAGCGCACCTGTCTCGGTGGGTCTACGTTGTTGGTCTCCATTTCTGCCTGGAAATACAGCCGTTTCGAATACTCCCGCCGCTGTCTTTGAGGTCCGCTTGAGAAATCCTGGGCCTGTTCCGAGAAAAGGAACCCTTGCGTTCTCCTTCCCGGCACCACTCAGTGATGCTAAAAGACCGGACTACAACCACAAAGAGACTTTCACACCCCCACCCCCTGTCTTCTCACGCAAGAAACTCCAAGGCCCCCTTAATGGAATGTTGGTAAGCATGGGGGAGTTTCGTTACGCCCTTGGAGTGATGGGAGAGGAAAAGACCAATCATACCGGAGCATCTCTTTCACTGGATCCCACAGCCTGGAGCAAAATCGCGCAGGGACTACCAGAACCCGCACAGATGGATAGTGGTGCCTCAGTCTCTGTGAATTTCGATCTCCAGCCAGGTGAAGAGAAACAAATCCGGTTTCTGCTGGCTTGGTGGGTGCCAACTTGGGGGGAAACCGGCACGAAATACTACCAGATGTACACAGCTCGCTATCGTGACTTGGAGGATGTCATCGCGCGGATGCTACGTGACCACGAAAACCTCCTCTCCCGCATTCTCGCATGGCAGCAGGTCATCTACTCCGAGTCCAGCTACCCCCTTTACATCAAAGATGCACTGGTGAACTGCTTGAGCATGATCACGGAAACAGGTTATTGGGCTCAAGCAAAAGAACCGCTTGGCGATTGGTGTCATCCGGAGGGACTTTTCGGAATGATTGAATGTCCACGCGCCTGTCCCCAGATCGAATGCATCCCATGCAGCTGGTACGGCAACATGCCGATTGTCTATTTCTTTCCTGAACTGGCACGGACTTCCTTGCGGGGATACAAGCAATACCAGCGTCACAGCGATGGCGCCGCACCTTTCCTTTTCGGAGCTCAAGACAACATGTGGCAGGGAGTCAACAACGCCTGGGACAACCAGATCATGTTGAATGGAGTCTGTTACGTGGACATGGTGGACCGTCTCTGGCAGCGCACGGGGGATCCCACCATCCTCAAAGAGTTCTGGAACTCGGTGAAAAAGAGCACGATTCTCACGGCCACCATGGGAGAGGATCCCTATCCGGTCACTGGATTCCCACCCGGTGACGCTCAAACAGAGTGGTGGGAGGGATGGCCCTGGACAGGTATCGCCACCCATGCAGCGGGGATGCACCTTTCCAATCTCAAGATCGCGGAGCGGATGGCCGAGGCAGTGGGAGACACGGAATTTGCGGGACAAACCCGCGCCTGGTTTGAGCAGGGGAGCCAGGATCTTGAAACTTTGTGCTGGATGGATGGGTCATACCTGCTCTTCCACAAGCCCCAGTCGGGTGAGAAGTCCAACAAGATCATGAGCAACCAGCTGGATGCCGAGTGGGCAAATGCCTATCACGGGCTCAAGGGTGTCTTTCAGACAGAGCGTGTAACCCAAGTCCTCGACACCATCCGCAAGAGTTGCCTCAACGAGCAGGTCGGCGCGGTGAGCTTCGCCGCGCGCGAGGGCGATCAAGAACTGACCACCTATGGAATTTTTCCGCCGGAGACTCTCATCCTGGCAATGACATACCTTTACAACGGACAACGGGAAACCGGCATGGAACTGATCCACCGCTGTTTGGAGAATATGGTCCTTCGTCACGGAAAAGGCTGGGACATGTGCAATCAAGTTCGTGCTGACACCGGAGAGCCCACCTTTGGAAGCGACTATTACCAGATGATGATCATCTGGGCCTTACCAGCAGCCATCGATGGCCAAGACCTCAAAGCCGCCTGCGCTAAAGGCGGTTTGGTGGACAGGATTCTCACCGCAGCCCATGAGTAATGGATCATGGGGAATTACAAAGGTTCACACATGAGAAGGAGATCTGAGATGAAAGACTCGATAAAAAATTTCATGGTCCTTATAGCTCTATTGATCTTATCTATGGGGCACGCGGAGCAGGTTCCGGCACAGAGCACAGGAACGGATACTTCTATCAAGAAGCAGCATGTCATGAACTATATTGTGGTGACCCCCAATGGCCCCGAAGACGGTGGCGATTTCGGACCGAAGACACCTGGCACAAAAACATCGGGGATCCAAGAAGCGTTGAATTACGCCAGCGCGAATAATCATGATGTATACATATCGGGGGGTGGATATGGGGAGGGCTCAAAGGGGGGTACCGGGTACACACTGACCGAGACACTACGTTTTCCCTGGCGTCAGAATGCCCGTGTGGATGGGGGCGAGTATTGGCTTCACTATAACGGAACGAGTGGCGATGCGGTGGTCATTGACA
>CAZORO010000004.1:0-3047 GCA_964581845.1 uncultured bacterium | reverse complement strand
AACTGCTACATCAAGCTGGGGTTGGTGGTCTCGAGCCGTTCGGATGGCGCTGTGGTACGCTTGCAGCCCGCGACGCTTGGTCCGGATAAAATGTCTTGTCTGGTGGCCAGTACCCTTGAGTTCAATGGGATGGTGGGCGCGGGAGATGTGTGGGGCAAGCCAGGGGCAGTTCAAAAAGGGACAGGACTTCTCTTCGATCCATCCAAAGGGGGGATCAATGGCAATAAAATCTTCATCTATGAGATCAATGCCTGTGAAAAGGGCGTGGTCATCCCTGGGGGCTGCACGAATAACAACATTGAAGTGACCTGGTGTCACCTGACCACGCTTGGAATGCAGGTTGGCACAGCGGAGTCTCCCGGAGTCACCGGTAACCGGATCATTGGAGGTTTCTCCTGCGGTTTACCTGGAGGCATCGGTATCCAGATCTTTGGACAGAACAACTACTTCCACCTTCAGCTGGAGGCCCACGAACCTGGACAGAACCTGATCTTAGAACCCCCTTCACGCGATAACTATATCTTCGCCGTCACCCTTCCTCAGGGATTTACAAACCGTGCTACACGGCCCACAAACAAGCTGGTTCTGACAACCCCAGCCGGATACGGCATCGATACCCCACCACTCCCCACTAGCGGAGAGTCTCTTGAAAACAGGTTCCCCTACACAATTGAGGTAACCTTCATCACCAGTGGAAAGGTTATCGATTGGACCATCAGCGATGCAAATACAAAGACCCAAACTATCACTGCCCCAGTTTCAGCTGGTCAATCCCTCATCCTTGATCCAGGAGACCGGATCTCAATTACATATGAGCGGGCTCCCAGATGGGTCTGGCGTGCTTTGCGATAGATTTGGGTAAACTTGCGTTCCCAAATCATTTCCTATCAATTCCTAGGCTCATGTTTATTGATACCATTCCTTCTTTTTCTTGTTTTGTTTCTGATGGAATTAGAACACAGAGGAGATTATTCCTGTTGGATTTCATGGCTTTTGCTCATGGTCTACAGGTGGGAAAAGTCATTCTTTGGGAGATACCTCTCAGAATGCAATTATCGAATGGATGCTTTTTTCCAACTAAAAAGAGTAGATGGTTGACAATTCATATGTTCTTATTGTATATAGTACCATCTAAAACAGTAAGAAAACTGGACTATC
The DNA here is from genome assembly GCA_964581845.1 of uncultured bacterium. Classification (GTDB taxonomy): domain Bacteria; phylum Hinthialibacterota; class Hinthialibacteria; order OLB16; family OLB16; genus OLB16. The sequence continues at coordinate 1,889 of CAZORO010000004.1, read as the reverse complement.
AGCGAAGCCTTTGTGGGCAGGAAGGGGACCAGGAACGGATTCAGGTCGAGGATATATGCGATTATTAAGGGGGATAAGCCTGTCTAATCAGAGCCAATCGAAGGGTTTCGATCTATTCATGGGAGAACGGCGATGAAACACCAAACTGTTGTCGTTAATCCAAAAGAGATTCTAGAAATGGGAGCCGCCATTTTCTGTTCATTGGGTTCCAGCATTGAGGAAGCCGGGACCGTGACGGGCGAACTGGTCACCGCAAGCCTGATGGGAGTGGACTCACACGGTGTCTCTCGGATACCCCAATATGTTGAAGAAATCCATAAGGGGATGATTGTTCCCGGAGGAAAAATCAGGGTGGAAAGGCGGACCCCCAGCACCTTAGTGGTTCATTGTGGCAGGAATTTTGGACAGGTGGGGGCTATGGCCGCCATCGAGGCGGGAATCGATGCCGTGCGTGAAACCAAAGTCGCCTGTGTCGTAACACGTGACTGCAACCATGTAGGACGCCTTGGAGCTTACCCTCAACGCGCCGCTGAGGAAGGCTTGGTGACATTCGCCACCTGTAATTCCCCGGAGTATGGTCATTTTGTTTTGCCTTGGTGCGGAAAAGAGCCTCGTCTTGCAACCAATCCCATCTCCTATGCCTTCCCCAGTTCGGGCTGGCCCATACTCGCTGATATTACCACCTCGGCTGCCCCGGAAGGGAAAATCCGCATCCATCGGAACAAAGGTGCATCTGTACCCGAAGGATGGATTGTGGATGCCCATGGCAAGGCCACAACCGATCCGAACCACTTTTATGGCCCCCCGCGGGGGGCGATCCTTCCATTTGGAGGCAAACAGGCGGGACATAAGGGCTATTCATTCGGCCTGCTCGTGGACCTCTTAAGTGGCTGTTTAGCTGGAATACCCATCACCGGACAGGAATGGGTGGGTAACGGCATTTGCTTCATCATCATCGATCCAACCGCTTTCATGTCACTTGAGGTTTTCAAAGGACTAGTGGACCAGATCATTCACTACATGAAATCCTCATCACCAGTCGAGGGGGTGGATGAAGTCATGGTACCGGGAGAACCTGAGTTCCGCTCGATGGCCATACGCCGTGAAACCGGAATTCCTGTGGATTCCCTCACCTGGCGTCAGATCCAGAAACTTGCCACAAAGGCCGTTCCTGCCTGACCGCGACTACAAAAAGGAAATTTTCTGGGTATATACGCAACAGCGTAAATTCACATAACGACACCAAATCTCTCATGCAAGAATACACCCATTCATTACCCTGGAAAACAGACCTCTGGCATGTAAGCCCCTGGAATTTCAGCCAAGAGGTCCTCAAATCATGCAGTCCCCCGGAATCCCTCTGTCTCCATGATGTGACTCTTCGTGAAGGCTCTCAATTCCCGGGGATTGAGCTTGACCATGAACGCCGGCTGAAGATCGTACAGGCTCTGGCGGGACTGGGTGTTGGACGAATTGAGGTGGGAAGGGTTTCTGATAATGAAGGCGAAAACCGGACACTTCGAGCGATTTGCGAGTTGGGCCTGTCCTCCACACTATATGGCTTCACCGAACATTCCGTCCAAGCAGTTGAGAATGCCGCACGCTGCGGTGTCGCTGGTGTAGTCCTCTGCTTCATCGGTCCTGAATACCAGCGCGCTGAGTTCACCCAAGGGCACCCGGAGAAGGTCATCGAATTGGCCAAAGCAATGGTGTTTAAGGCCAAGGAACACAACCTGAAAGTCTCCCTCTTTCCCACCGACGCCACGCGCGAGGACCCAAACCGATACCGCGACATGGTCTGTGAGATTGAAAGTGAGGCCGGTTTCGCTTCGCGTGTCTGGGTGGATAGCCGCGGGTCCTGCGGTCCGGTTGCGATTCGTGCTGTGCTG